>NZ_JBFRDD010000033.1:0-96682 GCF_052113425.1 Cupriavidus sp. YAF13 | reverse complement strand
TGCGCGCCGTACGACAAGCCGACCGACGCCGAGGCGCGGCTGATTTCTTCCATGGCGATCATGTGGGCCAGGTAGCCCATATTGGCGCCGCCGTATTCCTCCGCCACCGTGATGCCGAGCACGCCGAGGTCGCCCATCTTCTTCCAGGCGTCCATCGGGAACTGGTCGCTGCGGTCGATCTCCGCCGCGCGCGGCGCCAGTTCGGCCTGCGCCCAGTTGCGCACGGTTTCGCGCAGCATGTCGATGTCTTCGCCGAGGTGGAAATTGAGGCCGGGGAGTTCGTTCATGGTTGAGTGCTCGCTATCTAGTGGAATACGGCCGCGGCAGGTGGCGGCCCGATGTCAGATGGGATTCAGTTGGGTCGTCACGTGGTCTTGTCGCCAAGCCCCAGTTCCAGCGTCATGCGCTCGCGCATCACGAACTTCTGCACCTTGCCGGTGATGGTCATGGGCATTTCGTCGACAAAGCGGATGTAGCGCGGAATCTTGTAGTGCGCGATCTGGTCGCGGCAGAAGGCGCGGATATCGTCCTCGGTGGCCGTATCGCCCGGCTTGAGCACGATCCACGCGCAGACTTCCTCGCCGTACTTGGGGTCGGGCACGCCAAACACCTGCACGGCCTGCACCTTCGGGTGGCGGAACAGGAATTCCTCGATTTCGCGTGGGTAGACGTTCTCGCCGCCGCGGATCAGCATGTCCTTCACGCGCCCGACGATGTTGCAGTAACCCTCGGCGTCGATGGTGGCGAGGTCGCCCGTGTGCATCCAGCCATCGCGGATCGCCTCGCGGGTGCGGGGCTCGTCGTCCCAATAGCCCTGCATCACCGAATACCCGCGCGTGCACAGCTCGCCTTTTTCGCCAACAGGCACGATTTCGCCGGTGCCGTCCACCAGCTTGACCTCAAGATGCGGCTGGATCAGCCCCACGGTGGTCACGCGCTTGTCGAGCGGATCGGTGGTGGAACTCTGGAAGGACACCGGGCTGGTCTCGGTCATGCCATAGGCGATCGTTACTTCCGCCATATGCATCTGCGAGATCACGCGCTTCATCGTCTCGATGGGGCAGGGCGAGCCCGCCATGATCCCGGTGCGCAGCGTGGAGAAGTCGTACTTGGCAAAATCCGGATGGTCCAGCTGGGCGATAAACATGGTCGGCACGCCGTGCAAGGCCGTGCAGCGCTCCTCGCTGACCGCCGCCATGGTTGCCGCCGGCTCGAACGCCTCGCCGGGGAACACCATGCAGGCGCCGGTGGATACGCAAGCCAGCACGGCCAGCACCATGCCGAAGCAGTGATAGAACGGCACCGGGATGCACAGCTTGTCCTGCTCGGAGAAGCGCATCGCCATGGCGATGAAGCGTGCGTTGTTGACGATGTTCCGGTGCGTCAGCGTGGCGCCCTTGGGCGCGCCGGTGGTGCCGCTGGTGAACTGGATATTGATGGGGTCGTAGCGATCCAGCTGCGCGGTGATCGCGTCCAGCTCGCCGGTGAGGGCATGCGTGCCATGGGCGAGCAGCGCATCGTAGTTGAGCATGCCCGGCGTGCGCTCGCCGCCCATGCGGATCACCCAGCGCAGCGCGGGCAAGCGCGCTGCCTGCAGCGCGCCCGGCTCGCAGCTTTGCAACTCCGGCGCCAGCGCCTGCAGCATTTCCAGGTAGCGCGACGTCTTGAACGACTCCGCCGCCACGATGGCCTTGCAGCCCACCTTGTTCAGCGCGTATTCCAGCTCCGCCAGGCGGTATGCCGGATTGATGTTCACCAGCACCAGCCCAAGGCGTGCGGTGGCGAACTGCGTGACCAGCCACTCCACCCGGTTCGGCGACCAGATGCCGATGCGGTCCCCGCGCGCCAGGCCCAGCAGGCGCAAGCCCCCGGCCATGGCGTCCACCACCTGTGCGAATTCCCGCCAGCTCCAGCGGATACCCTGCTCGCGAAACACCACCGCCTCGCGATCCGGGAAACGCGCTACGGTTTCGGCTAGCAGCGCCGGCACCGTCAGCTCGGACAAGGGAATGTCGGTACTGCCCCTGACGTGGGAGAGCCCGCCAATGGGCAAGATCGTTGGGCTAGCCGCACCCTGCATCGTCATACTCGTCTCCAAAGCGCTGTCGCAATATTGTCCGTATCCCGGTTTCTTGAGGTTTGTTCAACTTTGTTGAGTGTAGCTCAAGTCGGGGGGGTGCGCATATATTCTGCGCCCTTGTCCCGTCCTATGTGGCATCAGGGCAGTGGCGTTGACTGGAAAAGTACACGCAGACCCGAAAAATTGCAACCATGAGTTGAGTAAAGATCAATTACAATCCCGTGACGGGGGCGAGCAGCGCCCCAGGGCGTGCCCGGGCATCTGTTTCATGCTGCGCCGCACTATAATCGCCGGCTTCCGGCAAGCGAGGTAACACGTCGATGGACGACATCATGGTGCGGCGCCGCGTCCCCGCGAGCGCCAAGGCGGAGCAACGCATCCGCGACATCCTGCGCGTGGCCCGCGAAGTCTTTGCCGAAATGGGCTACGAGCGCACCACCACCACCGAGATCGCACAGCGCCTGGGCATCTCCGAAGCCACGGTGTTCACCTATTTCCACGGCAAGCGCGAGCTTTGTGTGCGGGTGATCGAAGACTGGTACGACGAGATCATCGCGGCGGTGGAAGAAGGCATGCCGCGCGGCCAGAGCACCAAGGCGCAGCTCGAGTTCTTTGTGCGCACGCATCTTCGGTTGTTCCTGATCCAGGGGACCGGGCTATGCGCGCTGGTGCTCTCCGAAGGCCGCGCCAGAGGGCCGGGGCTGGGCGAGGTGTTCGTGCCGCTGCAACGGCGCTACACCGCGCCGCTGATGGATATGCTGGCGCGCGCGCGCGAGAGTGGGGAGATCCGGGCCGACCTGCCGTTGAGCTTGCTGCGCTCGGCGATCTTCGGGCCGATGGAACACATTCTTTGGGACGCAATCGCCAGGCAGCGGCCGGTGGATATCGAGCGGACCGCCAAGGATATCGTGGCGCTGCTCTGGCCGGCACTACTGCCGCCGGACCTGGAGGTAGCGGCGCTGCGGGAGTTTTATGGGGAAGTGGGGGCGGCGTTGCAGCGCGTGGACGGGCGCACGAAATAGGGTGCACGAAATCGGACGTGCAAAATCGGGCATGCAAAATCGGGCGCACCGTCGTGCCGCGGCGTTGGTGAGGCAGGGCCGAGATCTGCGCTCAGGTAACAGTTCGGGCGGCGCCAACCCCGGTGTGTGGCACAGCCCAACAGCGTTAGCGGCGTGGCTTCCTTCCGAAGCACATTCGGGCGCTATTTCGCCATGCTGGCACGGGCATGGGAAATGCGTAATGGTGATTCAGCGGGTGAAATAGCGGGCGAATCAGCGGGGGGGCATCAGCGCCGCCTTTGCGACTGGCGCCCCGGTTTTCGCCATGCGTCGGCTCGTCGGGTCGGCGCCCGCTGCTTCTCCGAGGGAAGGGTTTGCCATGCAAAAGCTGTCCATTCTGGCAATTTGCCTGCTTGTTCTCCTGGCCTGCATGACCGCGTTCATCTGCCTGTCCGGTGCATTCACGCTGCGCGACACCGAGTACGGGAGCGGCACGGCGGCGTTCTGCTATATCGCGGGGTACATTTGTTAAGGCCAACTTTGCCACTGTCGGCCGGGTTGGTGGAAACCAGCGGAATAATCCCGCTGCCTGAAGCGTTTACCGTAGGGGCGGGGCGCGCGGCGTGTGCGCGTGCTTGAACTATGCTGGAAGGGTTCCTGGCCCGAGAACACGACCCGCGCCAACGATGGAGAATGGTCATGCAATATCGCTTAGCCAAATGGATAGGAGCGAGCGCCGCTGCGCTCGCGCTGTGCGCCTGCGCGTTCCTGCAGCCGGTCGAGACCGCGCAAAAAATGATCGGCGGCCCGCAGAGCACCGTGCGCGACACCTTTGGCAAGCCCACGGAGACCTACCAGCTCGCCGGCGGCACCAGCCGCTGGATCTACTCAAAGCAGCCGCTCGGGTTCGAAGTCTACGCGGCGGATTTCGACGCCAGCGGAAACCTCACCAGTTTCCGCCAGATGCTTACCGAGAAGGAGATCTATGAGGCGCGCCCGGGTACCTGGACCAAGCAGGACGTGGCCCAGCGCTTCGGCCTGCCACGCGAGCCGGTCGAGTACTACCCGCTGATGAAGCGCGAGGCATGGTCGTACCGGCTCTACATCGGCGCTTACCAGCCGGCCCACTTCAGCGCCTACTTTGACGATCGCGGGGTGCTGGACCGCACCATGATCATTGTCGATCCGCTTGGGGGCGACGACCACTCCAGCAGCAAGTGATTGCAGCCTTGGAGACCCGCTGTGTGGCGCCTGGCCCAGGCGCGATCGCGTCCATGGGCCGTTGCGCGGCGGGTGCAAAGGCGCGCAATGTCCGCAGGGCTCGCTCCGCAGATGCGGAAGGCTTCTTTGGCCATTAGCGTTCCAGCCGCGCTTCGATCCCCCCCATCAACCGCTCAACCCAGATCCGCAGCAAGCCATTGGACGGCGCCATCAACGCTGAATACCCCACAATCCGGTACACCTCGCTCCGCCGAATCTTGAGCACTTTCACCGGATCCAGCCAATCGTCGTTGCCCGCAAGCAGCAGCAGTGTCTCCAACCCGATCAGCACTGGCCACAAACACGCCAGGCGCAATCGAACGGAGAACGCAGGAATGGCAAACGTGTAATCCACCGCCTCACGGAAATGACCCAGCGTCGTGCGGATCAGCGCGAACAGAAGTGGTTTCGCACGCGCCGAATTGCTTGGCAGCAGTAAATCCTGCGGCGTCAGTCCATACTGGTCCAGCATCGCCCCGGGCAGGTAGCAACGCCCGATCCGCAGGTCCTTGGCGCAGTCCCGCAGCACATTGGTCATCTGCAGCGCCTTGCCAAAGCGCACGCCTCGCAGCAGCATCGCCTCGGATTCTCCCTTGAGTGTTCCGGGCATATGGGCGTAGGTCATCTTGGTCCAGAACTCGCCCACGCATCCCGCGACCAGGTAGGTGTACCGGTCCAGCTCTTCCCATTCGCGCAGCACGCCAATCTGCCCGGAGCTTTCGTCGGGGAAGGTCCGCAGGTCAAACTCCATGCCGGAGGCCAGGGTCGACACGATCTCGCGAACCGCAGCCCGATCGGCCGCGCCCAGCTGGGACAGCACCGTCAGCGCCGGGCCGAGCGATTCGAGCAGAACCTTCTCGTCCGATAGCGCTTGTTGCCCGGCGACCTCTGCCGCCAGCCGCCGCATGAGCGTGCCATCGTCCGTGGCGCCGTTGACCTGATCACGCAGCGACAGCAGCAGTTCCAGCCGTTGCTGCGGCGGAATCAGCGAGGTGTCTGCAATGGTGTCGGCGGCGCGCGCCAGCAGATACGCCAGGCCGATCGGATCGCGCATCCCGGCGGGCAGCACCCGCAGGGTGAGATAGAAAGAGCGTGAAACGCCTTTGAGCAGCGGGCCGAGAAGGAAGGCCCGGGTAGGGTTAGGCATGGATCGGGGTCAGGTCGTGATTGACAAGTCGGCGCTGCCGGATTGTATCTGCATCCGGCGCGATGGTCGCGTGCCCAACCTCCCGGTTCCGGGCATCCACAACCTAGCCGCACCGGGTACGTAGCGCCGCTGCGCCAGCTCAGAGCGCGCCCGTCAGCCTGCGCCGCACAAAGACGATATGCTCGCGCAGCACATAGAACTGGTCGGCATAGGCGAGCGGCATCTTCATCCTGTTGACCGCGTCTTCGATGTGGTCGAGGCGCTGGGCCAGGGCGGTTTTTTCTTCCTCGGAGGGGTTCACCAGCGCCACGCGCTCGATTTCGATCAGGGCGCCGTACCAGCGATAGATGCGGGACTTGACCCGCCACTTGTAGAGCGAGGGCACCAGCCGGAAGGCCGGAATCAGGATCACGATCACCGGCACAAGCACCAGCGCACGGGATAGCAGGCTCGCCAGCCAGAAGGGCAGGTGGCGGTACAGGAAGCCCTTGCCCGACGCGTAGTAGCGCGTGGCGTCGTCGCTCAGCGGAAACTCATGCGCGGTGGCCGAGGGGAACTGCCCGGCGCTTTGCAGCAGCCCGGCCTTGCCGTGGGCCTCGCGCGCAGCCTCGATCAGCAAGTCGGACAGCGCGGGATGCAGCGAGTCGCGCGCCACCAGCTCCACCGTCGGGCCGATCAGGCGGATCGGATGTGCCGGGAGATTCTTGCCCAGGTCGAATACGCCGGCGGGCAACACCAGCTCCTGCAGATAGAGAAAGCGACGCGTATAGGCATTGGCTTGCGCGAAATCCAGCAGGCGGATGCCCGGCATGCGAAACAGCTTGCGCATGATCGGGCCGGTGGCGGAATCGCCGGTCAGCATGGCCACATCGATCTTGCCGTCGACCAGCGCCTGGGCGGCGTCGTCGCCATCGAACGCGATGAGCTCGGCACTGCCGCCCGGCTCGATGCCGTTCGCCTTGAGCAGTGTCAGCGCCAGCGCGCGGGCACCGCTGCCTTCTCGCCCGATCGCGATGCGCGACTTGCGGAAGTCGGACAGCTTGTGCTGTTCCTTGCCGCGGTACAGCACCGTGATGGGCGCATAGAACATGCTGCCCAGCGAGACCAGCCCCTCGGTGTCCATATCGCTGGAGACGCCGCCCTGCACCAGCGCCAGGTCGACGTCCTGCTTGCGATCGGCCAGCCGCTGCACGTTCTGGCGGGAGCCTTCGGAGGCCAGCACATTCAGCGTGACGCCATTGCGTGCGAGGATCTTTGCGTACTTCTCGGCGGCGTCGTAGAAGGAACTGCCCTTGGGGCCCGCGCTGATGGAGATGGTGCTCGGCGGCGCCGGCTGCACCAGCCATACGGCGAGCCAGATGGCTGCCAGGGCAAGGGCCAGCACGGGGCCGAAGGATACGGCCAGGTCGCGCCAGGAAATGGCGACAAAGCGGGCGCGCAGGCGGCGGATATCAGGGAGCGCGTTGGCGGCAGTGGGCTTGTCTGGTGCGGGGTCCGGCGGCATCGGCGCGATTGGGGGAGGCTAGGGCCGTTGGATGATAGCACCCGCGCTGTGCCGCATTTTTGCGCGCCTGCTATCCGGCAACGTCATTGCGTCCAACCGCCTCTTGGCGAGTAGTCGCGCTCCCGGTTGTCGCCGGAGCGCTCCGTGCCGTACGGCTGTCCGCGATCGCCGGAGCGATGATCGTTGTTCCACTCGTTGCCTGGATGGCCGTCATGCCGCTGTGCCCCGCGATAGCCGCCATCGCCACCGGTGCGGCCTTCGCCGCCGGGTACCCACAAGCACCCTGTTTGGGTGAGCGCGAGCGCAGCAGCGCAAATAACAAGACGAGTTCGCATGACATGCTCCTATCGATACCACGCCGCAGGCGTGATGCGCTGCAGCGGTCATCCGCAATACGTCACGCCCACCGGAAACCCGGCATGACGTCACTGTGTTCCTCGACGCTCACGCCGCCTAGCGCATTGATCATGCGTTTGACGGAATCCTTCGCGTCCCCGGCGCAGCTCGCGACCAGCAGCATCTCGCCTTGCGCGAGCTGTGCGCGTTCCCGGGCAACCTTGCCGCGCAGGATGCGTGCGCCAAGCTGGCCCGCGATCCAGGCGCCGCACAAGCCCCCGAGCGCACCGCTCGCCACGCAGGCCAGGACGCTGGCAAAGGTGCCGGCCGAGGTGCCGAGATGCAGCGTCGCGGCAATGGCCAATATGGCGCCGGCCACAGTGCCCGCTATCGCCCATTCCTGGCGATACGTTGTTTGCTTGGACGCGGCTCGGGGCAACCCTTCCATGGGCTGGTCGTCGCGCTGGATGAACCAGGGCCCGCCGAGATGGACAGGGGCAACAGGTAACGCCTGCAACGAAGACTGCATGCTTCTTGCGGCGGCGATATCGCTAAGCCGGAAATACAGGACGCTGCGCATGATGTCACCTCGAGATCCATCGCATCGCGCTCGCTACATGGCGAAGGCCCGCAATGCGGCGCCGCGACAGGTTGAGACTGACATGGATCGGCTGCGAAGTCGGTACGATGGCGGACACGGAATCCAACGCCGCGCCATGCAAAAAAGAAGCCCTCGGCCCGAAGGCCGAGGGCATGAAAGGAATAGCGTTCAGCGTTGGCTTGCGTTTGCCGCCATCGCCGGTCGGCTGCACGACCCCTGCCCGGTCGCAACCGCGTCTACTGCCTGGCAGTTCCCTGCTCTTGTGTGACTCGTGATACCCGTTCCCCATTGCCCAGGATCATCAGGGCGCTATCATCCATTTCTGACGACGGCTCTACCAATTCAAGCGCCGGAATCTCCGGGAACAACACCCCCACCAGTTCCGTGACGAGCTTGTGCGACTCGAATGGCCCGAAGCGGTAGACGGCTTTCCTGTCGATTTCCGAGAAGTACCATCCACCGATCATGTCGGGATAGACGATCACACTGCGACCATTAGCTTGGGCTTGCATGCGCCCTCCAAAACGTTTCCCCTGCCAAGTGGATCGAGCGCCACTACTGACCACATGCCCCCAAGGGGGAGGGAGAGGCATGCCTTGGCTGTGATGCGGCCCTGCAGCCCTAAGGCAGCTGGCCAGTCGACATCTGGGGGCATCTTAGGCGGGGGCCAGCGACAAGTCGGTACGCTAGCGTTCAAGTCGGATTCTTTTTTTATGGCGCAGGGCAGGTGGCGAGCGCTCGCCCGCCAGTCTCTGGCGGCTTCGATAAGCGCGCCATGCGACTGGACTACACTGCGATTCAGATGGAGATGGCGGTCCTGACCCTGATTTGCCATGGCAAATGCCGGCAAGAGGCAGGTCCTGAACCTACGAGGCACACCCATGCAGACACAGGAAGACGCGAGAGCCAACCATCTGTTGGCGGTGTTGCCGGAAGAAGAATGGGCGCGCCTGGCGCCGCAGCTGGTGCTGGTGGATTTGCCGCTGGGGCAGGTGATCTATGAGTCTGGCGACCGGCTCAATCATGTATATTTTCCAACCACGTCGATCATATCTTTGCTCTACGTGATGGAAAACGGCGCATCGGCGGAGATCGCCATCGTTGGCAACGAGGGCATGGTCGGGATTGCGCTGTTCATGGGGGGCGAGACCACGCCAAGCCGTGCCATCGTCCAGAGCGCCGGCACGGCCTATCGGCTTGACAGCGCCACGGTGAAGGCGGAATTCAATCGCGCCGGCCCCATGCAGCGGCTATTGCTGCGCTATACGCAGGCGCTGATCACGCAAATGGCGCAGACTGCCGTGTGCAACCGGCATCATTCCATCGAACAGCAACTGTGCCGCTGGCTGCTGCTCAGCATGGACCGCTTGCCAACCAACAAATTGAAGATGACGCAGGAGCTGATCGCCAACATGCTTGGCGTGCGGCGCTCAGGCGTGACGGAGGCGGCGCTGAAACTGCAGAACGCTGACCTGATTCGCTACCACCACGGGCATATCGAAGTGCTCGACCGGCCAGGGCTGGAGCAGCGCGTGTGCGAGTGCTATGCGGTGGTAAAGCGCGAGTGCGATCGCCTGCTGCCCGACCTGCGGGCGATCTGAGCGAGGATCAGGCCGCCTTGCCTGCCTCGTCCGCCAGGATCGAAATCAGCTCCGGCACCGTCGGCTGCGGCCGCGCGGTGTGGCTGGCGCGCTCGTAGGTATCCCGCACCGCCTCCGCCGTGGCTCGCGCGGCGCCAAGCTCCTGCGCCATCGTGGTGTAGTAGCCCATGTCCTTGAGCGCATTGGCGATCGAGAAGCGGAAGCCGGACTCGTCGCGCGACTCGATGTAGGGGCGCAAGCGGTTGAGGATCACGCCGTCGCCGCCGCCCTTGGCCAGCACCTCCACCAGCACGCCCGGGTCTACGCCAGAGCGCTCGGCGCAGGCGGCGGCCTCGGCCAGCACGGCGGAGAAACCCAGCGAGACAAAGTTGTGCAGCAGCTTGAGCCGGTGGCCCGAGCCGGCCGGCCCGGCGTGCACGATGTTTTCCGCGAAGCACGACAGCAGTGGCCGGCATAGCTCGAACAAGGCGCGGTCGCCGCCGACGATCAGGTTGAGGCGGCCTTGCGCGGCTTCCTTGGGCGTGCGCGTCATGGGCGCGTCGAGGAAGCGGCCGCCGGCCTTGGCCACCGCCGCGGCAATGCGCTCCGTGGACGAAGGAATGGCGGTGGAGCAGTCGATCACCACGGCGCCCTGGTGCAGGCCGGCAAGCACGCCGTCCGAGCGGAACAGCACGTCCTCCACCTCCGGGGTGCCCGTGACGCACAGGATCACGATATCGACCGCACGCGCGAGCTCGGCCGGGGTGGCGGCCATGGTGGCGCCAGCCGCCAGCAGGTTGTCCACCGGCTGGTTGCCGGGATGGTCGAGCAGCACCAGCGGGTGGCCGTGCTTGGCGATGTTGGTGGCGATGCCATGGCCCATCATGCCGATGCCGATCATGCCGATTGTTTTCATGCCGTCTCCGTTCTTGTGTTTTTTTGCAGGCGCCAAACTCTGAGGCGGCCAGGCCGAAAGGCATGTCGTCGCCCATGGCGTTGGCCTCGTCGGCTGGACCGAAGTTGTATTGCAAATTTATACTATGAATTTGTCAAGCAAATTTGTTCGCGATGCTATGATCGCCGTCAGGCGAGTCCCATCGCCAACTGCAGAACATCCTGCGTTACCAGCATGGAGGCCGAATGCGCACAGACACCGTGCCGCGCCCGGAAGTGCCAGAAAAGCCGGCTGGCGAGATGACTCTGGCGGATCGCATCACCGCGCTGCTCGCGGGGCAGATTCGCAAAGGCGCTTATCCGGTCAATGCGCGGCTGCCCACCGAGAAGTGCATGACCGAGGAATATGGCGTGAGCCGTACCGTGGTGCGTGAAGCGATCTCCCGGCTGAAATCCGAAGGCCTGGTCGAAACCCGGCAGGGCAGCGGCACCGTGGTGCTGGATCCCCGGACCAGCGCAGCCTTCCGGCTTGGGCCCGGCGACGGCGACCCGGCGCGGGGCGTGGTCCGCATCATCGAGTTGCGCCGCGGCATCGAGGCCGAGATGGCGGCGCTGGCGGCGGAGCGCCGCAGCGAGGCCGAGATGGCGCAGATCCGCCGCGCCCTGAAGGCCATCGACCGCGCCGTTGCCGCGGGTGGCGACGGCGTGGAGGAGGACCTGGCATTCCATATGGCCGTGTCCCGCGCCACCGGCAATCCCCACTACACCGAGTTGCTCGGGCTGCTAACGCGCGCACTGCAGGATGCCATCCGCGTCACCCGCGGCAATGAGGCGCGGCGCACCGACCTGGCCGCGCAAGTACGCGCCGAGCATGAAGCCATGTGCGCGGCCATCCAGGCGCGTGACCCGGAGGCGGCGCGCAAGGCCGCCTTTCAGCACATGAAGAATACGGCGGACCGCATCGGCGAAGCCGACCAGAGCTTCTGGACCGGCAACAGCCGCGCAGCCGCGCAGCGCCTGGCGCGCGCGGGCCTGGGCGAAGTGCTGCGCCGGCCATCCGCACGGCGTTGACGCACACCGCCCACGCGGCTCGTGCGTCAGGTTTTTGGCGGCGGGGCGAAGGCCGCGGCCTGCCCCGGCTTGCGCAGCATCTTGTCGACCTCGCCGGCATGCAGCTCCTCGATCTGGATCATCTGGCGCGCGAATTCCTCCAGTGCCACGGAGCGATCCTCCACCAGCGACAGCAGCTCGCGATACAGCTTGAGGGCAGCGTTTTCCGCTTCCAGCGATTCACGCAGCATGGCGGCGGTATCGAAGGTGTGGCTGTCGAGCAGCTTGCCGATGGCCAGCGACGGATACGCGCCCAGCGTGGTAATCCATTCCCCCGCCTGCTGGGCATGCAGCAGCGATTCGTTGGCCTGCTCACGCAGCCAGGAAACGATCGGGATGCGGCCAAAGCCGAACACAAGCAGCGAGTAATGGGTATAGCGGACCACCCCCGCAAGCTCGGCTTCGAGGATCCGGTTCAGCACGCTGACCACTTGTTCCTTTTCCATCTCGGCCATGGCACGTCCTCTCCGATGGGTTGGCGTTGCTACGTCATTACGTCATTGGCGGGTCGCAATCATCATGGAGTCCGGCCCGGTGAGCGGTTCCACCCGCGCTTGCGCAAAGCCCACTTGCCTTGCCCAGGCGCAGCATTGCGCCCCGGTGTAATCGAAGCCGCCCGGGGTTTCGATCAGCATGTTCAGGCTCATCAGCAAGCCAAACACGTTCTGTTTGCGCGCGTCGTCGATCATCGCGTCATAGACGATCAGGCGGCCGCCGGCGGGCAGCGCGGCGTGGCATTTTTCCAGCAGGTATAGCTTCTGATCGAGATCCCAATCGTGCAGGATATGCCCCATGACAAGCACGTCTGCCTGCGGGCAGGGGTCGTTGAAGAAGTCGCCGGGATAAAAACGCAGCCGATCCTGCAGGCCATGCAAGGCGACATATTCCTCGAACACCGGGCCAACTGCGGGCAGGTCGAAGCCGCCGCCGCGCAGATGCGGGTGGGCCAGCGCGATCTGTACCGGCAGGGCCCCTTGCGCCGTGCCGATATCGATAAAGGTCTGGCACTGGGCCCAGGGGAATTTGCGCGCCATCGCCTGGGCGGCGGCCAGGCTGACGCCGGTCATGGCTTGCAGGAAGCCGCGCAGGCCTTGTTCGTCCCGATAGATTGCGGCGAAGAGGTCGCCATGCTCGTCGGCCTGGGTCTGCGGCAGGCCGGAGCGCAGCGAATCGGTCAGCGACGCCCAACTGGGGTACAGCCGCGCATTGGCCATCTCCAGCAGGCCGCCTACGTAGCTGGGCTTGGCCTTGTCCAGGAAGAGGTCCGTGTCGGGCGTGTTGCTGTACCGGCTGGGTGCCTCGGCGTCTTCGCGGTCGAGCAGGTGCAGGGCCACCAGCGCGTCGAGGAAATCCACCGCGCCGCGTGGATGCAGGCCAAGGGCGGCGGCCAGCGGGCCGGCCGGCTGCGGCGCTTTCGCCAGTTGGGTGAACACGCCAAGCTCCACCGCGCTGAGCAAGGTCTTGGCGGCCCAGAAGCCCATCCCGAGCTGCAACACCCGCTCCGGTGTCAGGTCCGGCACCTGCCACGGGCTGGCGGGCGCGGGGCCGCGGGCGACGTTTTTTCCGTTCTGCATAAGTCACCTCGTCGCCGCCGCCGGCGTACCTGGATACCCGGGCGCCGGGGCGTAGGGAAGGATGCTGGTAACTCTAGATGCCGGAAGAGGCGAAATCCAGCCGATTCTGGCGGCGTTGCGCCATTTCGGGAAGCTGCCCGCGCGTGGCTCCGGGGCCTACGGGGCCGCGGCCAGCCGCTGTCCGTGACAAAGATGGGTGACAAGCAGCGCAAGGCCGAGCAGGCATCCCAGGCACCAGGCAAAGGCGCTGCCGTAGCCATGCGCCGCGCCAGTGCCTTCCAGCCGCGCATAGAACAGGTTACCGACCAGCGCCACGCCGACCGAATTGCCTGCCTGCTGGACCGTGGCAAGCACGCCCGCGGCCACGCCTGCATGGTGTTGCGCCGTCCCCGCCAGCACGGCGCAGGCCAGCGGCGCCATCACCATGCCGATGCCCGCGCCCTCTACCACCAGCAGGATCAGCAGCACCGCCAGCGAGCCGGTGCCTTGCGCCTGCCATGGCAGCAGCGTGTTCGCCAGTTGCAGCCAGTGGCCCGCCGCCAGCAGCATCGCGCCATAGGCGAGGGACGAGCGCCCCAGGCGGGCGGCGATGCGCGGCGCGGCCAGTGAGGCGGCAAAGAAGCCCAGCGCCAGCATCGTGAACGCGCCGCCGCCTTGCAGCGGGCTCAGGCTAAGGCCGTCTTGCAGGTAGAGCGCCAGCACGAAGTAGAACGAGGCATTGCCGGCGTAGAAGGCTACCGTCACGGCCAGTCCGCGCGCAAAGCCCGGTGCGGCGAACAGCGCCGGGCTCACCAGCGGCTGTCCGCCGCGCGCATGCTGCCGGCGCTGATGCCAGGCGAACATGACGAGCAACACGGGCGCCACGGCCAGCGTAAGCAGGGCGGCGGGCGGCCAGCCTTGCTGCCTGCCTTCCACCAGTGGCCACACCAGCGCGCCCAGTGCCGCCGCCAACAGCACCATGCCAGGCACGTCCGGCTTGCTGCCGCCGGTGGGCGGCGACGCGCGCAACACGCGTGGCGCCAGCACCAGCGCGATGACAGCCACGGGCACGTTGATCAGGAAGCAGATGCGCCAGCCCAGCCCGCCCAGGTCGGCCCGGATCAGCGCGCCGCCCACCAGTTGGCCGAGCAGCGCCGCCAGGCCTAGCGTCAGGCCGTACGCGGCGAATGCCCGCGCCCGCGCGGGGCCGGTGTAGGTGAGCGAGAGCATGGCCAGCACCTGCGGCTGGAGCAGCGCGCCCGCCAGGCCCTGCGCCACGCGTGCCGCGACCAGAGCGGGCGCGGACGGGGCAAGCCCGCAAGCGGCGGAGGCGAGCGCGAACAGCAACAGGCCCAGCATGAACATGCGGCGCCGCCCGAGCATGTCGCCCAGCCGCCCGCCGGTGATCAGCCCGGTGGCATTGGCCAGGCCATAGCCCGCCACCACGAACTGCAGCGCGCCGGCGCTGGCGTGCAATTCACGCTGGATGGCAGGCAGCGCCACATTCACGATAAAGAAATCCATCACCACCATGAAGGTGCCGCTCAGCATCACCAACAGGGCCAGGCGGTCCATGGCGGTCGGGGACGATGTGGCGGCGTGGTGCGGGACGGGCGCGCTCTCGGCGCGGTTCAGGCTCGAGGAGGGCATGGCAGGAGTCCTTGGCAAGGGGCTTAGCCGAGTTCGCGCACGAACGCCAGGATGTCCGCGCCAAGCCGCCGCGCATGCGTGAACGGCAGGCCGTGCGGCGCGCCCGCGTAGACGGTGAGGCGGGCGTTGGGCAGCAGGGCCGCCGTGCGCTCGGCGGTCAGCGCAATCGGGCAGGAGGCATCGTTGTCGCCGTGGACCAGCAGGGCCGGCACCCTGATGGCCGGCAGCTCCGCGCGGAAATCCGCATGGACGCTGGCATGATTGCAGCCCAGCAGCGCCTGCAGCGAAGTCTGCAGCGCCATGGCGCGCACCCACGCAAGCCGCGGCGCCGAGCACAGGCCGCCGCCGAACGGCGCGAGGTTGTTCTCCACCCAGAGCGGAAAGTCGTCCGCCAGCTCGGCCGCGGCTTGCGCCAGCAGCGCGGGATCGATGCCGTCCGGGTTGTCGTCGCTGCGCGCAACGCACGGCGTGGTGCAGCCCACCAGCACGATGCCGGCGACGTGGCCCGCGCCGTGGCGCGACAGGTAGCGCACGATCTCTCCCGCAGCCATCGAATGGCCGACCAGCGTCACGCGCCGCAGGCCGAGCGCGTCGATGACGTCCGCGAGATCGTCGGCCAGCGTATCGAAGTCATAGCCGCGCCCCGGATCGCTGGAACGGCCATGCCCCCGGCGGTCGTAGGCGATGCAGCGCATGCCTGCGGCATGCAGCGCCTGCATCTGCCCGCTCCATGCGTCCGATGGCAGCGCCCAACTGGCCGCGAACAGCACCACGTCCGCGGCCGGATTACCGTTGTGCCAGTCGCGCACGAAGAGCGACACGCCTTCACGGGTCAGCACATGGCCGGGCTGTGTGGCGTGGCGCTCAGCGGGGTTTGATGCGCCGGGATGGCGCAGGGGCGGCGCGGAATGTGTCATGGCGGTGGCAGGCATGAGGCGGCTCCGGTGGTGGTTACCTGGCGAGTCCAGGCGAGCTCAGTGTCGGAGCTGGGGGGCTGCGCGCCAATTACGCGAGAGGTAATAGAAACGGCCAGAGAGCCGCCTCCAGCCGTGGCCGTCTACTATTTCGGTCACTGCGGCCTTGGTCGTTAGACGCTTCATTGCTACGATTCCCTGAGAAGCACTCCGGAGATGGACATGCCATGGTTTGTGGTCCTGGCTGGCGCACATTGGCGCCAACTGTCGCCGACGATTTTCAAGACACACGCCCGCGTCGACGACTGGAGCCAGCTGTTTTGTGACGGCGTCGATACAAGCGGTGGAATGACCGAGTTGAGGTACAAAGCATCGATCATCCTCGTGCCGCACTCGGCCGTTCTTGTTGCTGTGCGGCTGGGCGAAAGCAAGGGCGGAATGGGTTTCGTAGCTGACGCCGACGTAGGCGACACCGCCGATCACTGAACCCGTCTGCCAAGTGAGCGCGTATCGGTTCAAACTACGAGCCCCGAGGGGGCAACTATGTCCATCGCGACCTATGGCGGATACACCATCCGAGGCTTTGCGAAGCCCTTGGTGGATGGCTCGTTCGAAGCTTCGGGGGCCGTAGAGAAGGATGGCCAAGTGCTCGAGACCTCCGACCCGCTTGGCTATTACCCGACTTTTGAAGGGGCACTTGCCGAAGGCCTTGCCTGGGCCAGGGAATGGGTTGACGTTCATATCTGAACCTTCCGAAATTCCACCACCCCCGCCCATGGGTTCGCGGCCCACGCGCTTGCGCCATTGATCTCGTCCCACAGGTCGCGATACGCCCGAATGCTCGGCTTCCATTGAATATCGAGGCCAGTGGCATTGATCGCATTGCGGTGCTTTCGCAAGATCGCAGCGCTGAACTGGTAATCAAGGCTTGCCACAGCCCGCCACGAGCGGGCATCTTCCGGAGCAAAAAAAATCCCGCCAGGCACGGAATGCCAGGCGGGGATACGAATTCGCATCGTGCCCAGCGGAGGGCCGCGATGCGAGTTTCAAGGCTAGCAGGGCGGGCGGCTTGGGACTGTCAACAATTGTCACGGTGGCCGGGGTGCCGATCGCACCGGAGCCGGGCACTTCGTAGCGGGTGTGGGCTTGACGCGGCATTCGAGGCGAAAGGCGGCCTCGAATGTCTAAATGCGCGACGCGATGACGGGGGGCAATCATGGGTGACCGCCGACGGCCGTGCCCGGCTGGCACGTTGCCCGCGCAGTCCACCAAGCTAGATGACGATAGTGTGACGATCTTGGGATACGCGACAGCACGGCAGGTAAGAGTTCAGGAGGAAACCGGGGTTCAAAAGGAAACGGGGATTCAAGAAGAAGCCGGCGAGTAGCCGGAGCAGCACAATCTATCAGCCGACTTCGGGCGGCTTTTTTCCTCGCAGTTTTTTGACGCAGTGTGCGCTTGCGCACCGTGCTGCAGACCCGGGCGCTAAACGATGGAGGCGGGCTGGCTAAAGCGGCCGGTCACGGAAAATGCCAGGCGCCTGGGAGGGATCAGCCTGGCACTCGGCGAATCCTGTTGATGACCAAGACTAGCGAGCATTTTCACTCTAGATGTCCAGAGTAGATTCGTAAGTGTGGCAGCAAACACATCCGCCTCTACAGGCGTTTTTTTTACGCCCGCCGCGCGCGGGCGTCTTCTTTTCTGGAGCGTTGGTGGCCACATGTCGAGCCAGCACTGTTCGAGTCGGGGTCCTGTCGCCGGCGCGCGTAGCCGCGTGGATTGCGCAAGCCAGCCAACCCGCGCAGCTTCTTGTCCTCGTTTTGTGAGTTACCGCCTGCGATGGCTGCCCAGCGCTCGCGGCGTCCCGCTCCGAATCGCTTCCTCGAGCAAATCCGCGAGGGCACGCGTCCGGTGCTCCGCGATCTGCCGCGCCGTGGCCCGTGCGCCAGGCATCTGCGCATCCGTGAGCGCACCGGCCCCCAACGCTTTCATGGCTTCGCGGCAACGGGCCGGATCGATCTGCGGTTTCGCGTCATCTAGCATGGGATTCGAGGTCTGCGCTTGCTGTTTCAGGCCGGATTGTGCACCCATCTCACGTGGGGACGATCCCCTCTTGTTGGGGTAATCGTGAAGGACTATTGACGGCGGAAAAGCGCCTGTGCCGGCGCCCGGCGATCCACCATCGGGATGATGTGGAAGAACGCCACAGGCCATTCGGGCCAGGACGTTTCGTGCAGGACCCGGAGTTTCGGGCTCTGCTTTTGTCTTGAAAGCGATGGCTTGCGCTTGGCGAGGCAAAAAAATGCCCACCGGATAAACGGAGGGCACGAAGAAGTGACATTGGGCGAGACGCTTTTCCCGCCCGCACGCAGTGTCTCACCATGGGCGGCGGGTATCTGCCCCAACAGCGTGGGGTTTGTGCTTCATCACCCACTTGACTTGGATCAACGTTCGAAGCTAGGAGATGTGATCCTCGCCCCCCTGYGGGGCAGTGGCCCGGGATGGCCTCAGCGGCCTGCCTACTGCTCGTGCGGTACGAATCGCCAGCCGCCGGCTTCGAGCGCAAAGGCAAAGCCGGTGACGCGCTGGTCGGGCTTGCCGCCGGTAGAGATCATGGCGGAGCAGCGCACGTTGCCGCTATTGTGGCTCAGGCCGCACTCGTCGAGCTGCTTGACCGTCAGCGATGTGGCCATTGCGGTCAGCTCCGCGACTGCCTCCGCATCCGTCTCGGTCTTCAATCGCCCACGGGCAAACTCGCGCATCGAGGCGGTGGCTTGCCCGGCATCCGGGCCGCTGATGGCGGGTTCTTCACGCCGCACCAGCACCCACGGCTCCGGGTTGCCGCCGAAGGCCAGCGCACGGTAGCCGTCGCGGCGGCCAGCCTTGACCCCGACGATACAGACGATCTCGCCGCCGCTGGCGGGCAGGCAGCCCTTGACCGTGTGCGCCTTGATGGAAGCCATGATCCCTGCCACAAGCGGCGAGCGCGCACGCTCGGCCGCAGCCGGGTCAGTCTGCTCCAGCTGCTTCAGGCGCTCGGCCTCCGATTGCTGGATAGCGGCGGTGACCTGGTCGGGCGTGGGCGCGGGCGGGGCCGCGGCAGCGATGACGCCGGCGCTGGCGGATGCCAGGCAGACAGAGAGGAATGCAGCTTGGGTAGCGAGACGGGAAAAGCGCATGGAGAGGGAGCAACAGCCGGATAAGAAGGGCGGTCAGTTTAGCACCCAGGCAGGCAATCATGAGCAGCAAGGGCCGCTTTGGCGTGGCGCTCGCTTTCCGTTTTCCGTTCCGGGGACCACGCTCGGTGTCCGGTGCCTGTCACCGGCATGAAACAGCCCGCTGGGCGGCGGGCTGGGCGGCCTGGTCAGGCCTTGCAGGGTCCAAGCGCCTTAGCTGGCTTTCTCTTTCTTCTGGTGATGGACGATCCGGTCCCACCAGTAATGGAACGGATGGGCGTGTTCCGGATAGAGCACCGACTTGTGGAAAAAGCCCGCGCGAATGACGAAGGCATAGAGCAGGACGACTGCCCCGAGGAAGAGCATATAGGCGATCATGGCGGTTCCCTTATATGGTGGCCATGATTCATTGTAGGCGTCGCGCGCCTGGCGCGCCGGGCGCTGGCGGCTACATGTTCCTGGCCCCCAGCGCGGCTAGCTGGCTAGCTACTTCAGCGGCCAGGCCGTGCAGATGAATGACGAAAACATCGCGAACGGCTGAGCTGATGCCGGAAGCGCCTCTCAGGCGCAGACTGCAGCGCATGCTTGCCAATCGCCGCACTGGGACGGAACCCGCCATGCCACGCATTCAGAGCGATATCCCCGCCCGCCTGGACCGCCTGCCGTGGTCGCGCTGGCACTGGCGGGTGGTGATCGCGCTGGGGGTGGCGTGGGTGCTCGACGGGCTTGAGGTGACACTGGTGGGATCGCTGGGCGGCGTGCTGGAGCGCCCGGATGGCCTGGGCCTCAATGCGGCGCAGGTAGGGTGGCTAGGGTCGCTGTACATAGCTGGCGCGGTATTGGGCGCGCTGGTGTTCGGCCGCCTTGCGGACCGCCTTGGCCGCAAGGCCTTGTTCCTGGTGACGCTGGCGGTGTACATGGCGGCGACATTGGCCACCGCTTTTTCCACGGGTTTTGTCTTCTTCGCGGTGTGCCGCTTCCTGACGGGCCTTGGCATCGGGGGCGAGTACGCGGCGATCAACTCGGCCATCGATGAACTGATCCCGGCGCGCGTGCGCGGGCGCGTTAGCCTGGCCATCAACGGCAGCTTCTGGTTCGGTGCCGCGCTTGGCGCGGGCCTGAGCCTGGTGCTGCTGGATCCGCGTGTGCTGGGCCCGGCCCTGGGCTGGCGCGCGGCGTTCCTGCTCGGCGCAGTGCTGGCGCTAGCCATCCTGCTGGTGCGCCGGGACGTGCCGGAGAGCCCGCGCTGGCTGCTGACGCATGGGCGTGGCGAGCAAGCCGGGCGCATCGTCGCCGCCATCGAGGCGCAGGTGGTGGCCCAGTACGGCGCGTTGCCGCCAGCCACGGGCACGATCCTGCTTTCCAGGCGCGCGGCGCCTACGCTTGGCGAGGTCGCGCACGTACTGTTCAAGCGCTACCGGCTGCGCAGCGCGGTCGCCCTGGCGCTGATGGTCTCGCAGGCGTTCTTCTATAACGCGATCTTCTTTACCTATGCGCTGGTGCTCACGCGCTTTCACGGCGTGCCCGATAACCGCGTAGGGCTGTATATCTTCCCCTTTGCGCTCGGCAATGTGCTGGGGCCGCTGCTGCTGGGGCCACTGTTCGACCGCGCCGGGCGGCGCCGCATGATCGGCCTTACCTATGTGCTGTCCGGTGTTGGACTGGCTCTGACCGGGTGGGCGTTCGAGCAGGGCTGGCTTGACGCGCGTAGCCAGGCGCTGTGCTGGTCGGCGGTGTTTTTCCTGGCCTCCGCGGCGGCCAGTTCCGCTTACCTGACGGTGAGCGAGGTCTTTCCCATCGAGACGCGCGCCCTCGCCATTTCGGTGTTCTACGCCGTGGGGACGGGCACCGGCGGCTTTATCGGGCCGTTGCTGTTCGGCGCGCTGATCGCAAGCGGCAGCCGCGCCGCGGTGGCTGTTGGCTATGGCATTGGTGCGGCGCTGGTGATCGTCGCGGGCTTGTTTGCCCTGCGCTATGCGGTCAATGCGGAAAAGCGCCCGCTGGAAGAGATTGCGCCGCCGCTGTCGTCGCGCGATTAGCCCGCCTTGCGTGCCAAATCTGCGCCGCCGCAGCCCGGCCGGATGCGTTGCCGCAAGCGCGGCTGCTGTGATTGCCGAGCCAGGGCCGGCGCACCGGCAACACGGGCGCGGTCTGGTCTCCCTCAGACCGGATCTTTCCTGCGGAACGCGGCCTGCGCGGTGGCGATCAAGCGGCCTTGGCTGTCGGTGACCTCGGCGTTGGAGAAAAATACCCGGCGGCCACCGCCCACGCGCCGGCCAACCACCAGCAGCGGCTCCACTTGCGCGGACGAGACATAGTTGACGTTCAGCGAGATGGTGGTGGCGGCACGGCGCATGCCATGCTCGGGAAACAGGCCGGCGTAGCCGCCCGCCGCGTCCAGCAGCGTGGCCAGGATGCCGCCTTGCACGACGCCCGTGTTGTTGAGGTGCGCAGCCTGCGGCATCAGCGACATGCGCACCAGGTCCGGCTGCCACTCCACGATGGTGAGATTCAGCGATTCGAGAAAGGGATTCTCCAGCGCGTAAGGCTGGCTTGCGGGGGCGTTGTCAGGCATGGCGAGCGAGGGACTGTGCCAGTGAGTTGGAATGGCCGTCATGATAGCCGCTCGCGGCCCGCGGCTATCCGGACGGTTTCGTTGTCGCGCTCTCCGACGGGACGGGTGAGATGTGCTTGCTGCGCGCCTGATCCTGTTCGCAGGCCCCAGAGATGGCTAGGCGGGCATCGCGCCCATCGTCAGCAGCCCGCATCCGCCCAGCATCCCTGCCCAGCGGGCGGCGCGTACCGCGATGGCCGGCGCGTAGCTGAGCAGCAGCACCAGCACGAGCGCGCCGAGCGTCAGCGTGCCGATCCATGAGACGCTGCCCATCGGCCAGCCTTGCTGCTGCACGCAAGCCGCCAGGGCAAGGGCCAGCGCGGCCCAGCCCAGTCCCTGCAGGCGCAAGCGCGCGGCGGGCGAAGGCGCGGCGCCACGGCCGTGGCGATCGGCATAGTGGCGGTCCAGCGTCTGGCTGAGCGCGGTGAAACCGCTATAGGTGAGGGCCAGCGCGGTGAGGAAACCCAGGCTTGCGCTCATGCGGCTCCCTTCGCATCGCTGGACGGCATACCAGTGCCTTTGGCCGGCGCCGGGCGCCGCGCGGGCACGCGCGCCTTGGCGCGCCGCCCCAGGATATGCGCTGCCGCGCCCAGCGCAATGCCCAGCGCCAGCACCGTCAGGTCGAACCCCGCCACGGCAGCAGGCCCCTGGCCTTGCAGCAGCGTCGCGCCCAGGTGGGTCTGCGTGGTGAAGGCGTTGAGCACGGGAATGGCAGCGAGCATCAGCGCGCCGGCCCAAAGTTGCGCGCGCCACATGCCGCGCGTCGGCCGCACCTGCGCCAGCACGGCTGCCGTGCCCCAGGCGATGAAGAAGGCATGGATCTCCGCGTCGGGGCGGTGCGGCATGCCCACGGGCAGCAAGCGGTTGGCCCAGAAGTACGCAGCAAACGCGATCGGCAGGCCGGCAATGGCGCCGAGGTTGAGCGCGTCCACCAGCCGCAGGCCGAAGCTCGGGCGCTCGCCGGCCGCCAGTGCCTTGGCCTGGCCTTGGCGCGTTTTTACGCCCCACAGCAGCGCGCCGGTGGCCACCATGACGCAACCTGCCAGCCCGCTCACGAAGAACAACGCGCGCAACAAGGGCCCGGCGAAATGCGCCTCGTGCAGGCCCACCATCACGCCGCGCGTCTGGTTGGCCGCGGCGGGCGCGTCTCCAGTGGCTGCGACCAGCGCGCCGGTGACGCCGTTAAAGCGCATCGACGGCGCATTGGCGGACAGCGAGCCTTCGGTGCCGCGCGACACCGTGATGGTGGCGTTGGCATCGCCGGGCAGCATGATGGCGACGCGGCCGGGCTGCGCGCCATCCCAATGGCGCATGGCTTGTTCCACCAGCGGGGCGACCGGCGTCAGCGGGGCCGCGCGCCCACTTGGCTTGCCTTGCGGCGCGCGGCCGAAGGCCTCGTTGTTGAAAGCCTGCTGGTTGCCCTCGTACGCGGTCTGGATGCCCCACGGCATGTACATGAACATCAGCGTGACCAGTCCGGTGTAGGTGATCATCAGGTGGAAGGGCAGCGCCAGCACGGCGGTGGCATTGTGCGCATCGAGCCAGGAGCGCTGGCCCTTGCGCGGCCGGAAGGTGAAGAAGTCCTGGAAGATGCGCCGGTGCGTGATGATGCCGCTGAGAATGGCCACCAGCATGAACATCGCGCAAAAGCCGATGATCCAGCGCGCCCAGATCGCCTGCATGAAGTACAGGTCGAAGTGCAGGCGGTAGAGGAACTCGCCACCGCGCGTGTCGCGCACGGTTTGCAGGAAGGCGCCGGTGGCGGGATCCAGCGTGCGGCTCTCGAAGCGGCCGCGGCCGCCTCCGATGCCTGAGGCCGGCGCGCCGGGTGGGCGCATCCACAGCACGTTTACCGCGGGGTTGCGCGCATCCGGCAGGTTGATGAACCAGCGGGGCGAGTCCGCGGCGTTGCGCTGCAGGTAGGCTACCGCACGGCTGGCGGCTTCGGCGCTGGACACTGGCGTGGCGGCCGAGCGGTGCAGCTCGGGCTTCATCCACAGCGTGATCTCGTCCTTGAAGTAGCTGGCGGTGCCGGCGCAGAACACCAGCAGCAGCACCCAGCACACCAGCAGCCCGGACCAGCTATGCAGCCAGGCCATCGATTGGCGCAGCCCGGCCCTCATGACGCGCTTCGCAAGGCAGCCAGCATGACGCCGAGCACCGCGGCAGGCACCGCCACGCCGGCCCAGGCGCGCCACGCGCTGCCGGCGGCGAACACCCACAGCACCGCGCACGCATATAGCGAGAACGACAGCAGCGTGGCGGTCATCACGGCCTCGTCCGGCGGCATGGGCATCACCACGGCCAGCAGCCCGGTGGCCACGGCCGCGAGTACATAGCCGCCCCCGATGGCGGCCACCACGCGCGAGGCAACGCCGAGGCGATAACGGCCGGTCTGGCTCAACCCCATGACAAGCGCTCCCTTCTTACTTGTTGGGCGCGGCTGCCGGCACTGCGGGTACCGCGGCCAGGCCATCGCCCTGCGTCAGCGACAGGGTGGTGACGTAGCTGGCGATGTCGTACGGCTTGCCATTGCGCTCGCCGGCGGTCTTGTCAACGTGGTGCACCTCCAGCACGTAGGTGCCTTGCCACGGCTGCGCCAGGCGCACGATGCCTTGCTCGTCGGTGCGCAGCTCGCGGCCCCAGCCGGACTGCACGGCCACGCCCACTTTGGCCTTGGGCAGCGGGCGGCCGGCATAGACCACCTGGTACTCGCCGGCGCGGCCAGTCGGCACGATGTCCAGCGCGAGCCTGGGCGTGACGGCGGTGGTGGAGCCAGCACCCAGCAAGCGAGCCGCCGGCGTCCAGGCGGTGCGGATCACCTTGTCGCCGTCCTTGCGCTCCAGCACCGGATAGCCCGTGTCCTGCGCAACGATGGTCTCGCCCGCGCCTGCGCGCCCCGAGAGCACGAAGCCGTTGGTGGTCTTGTCCGCCTTGAGGGGTTGCTCACCCCTGGCCGTTACCAGCACGGCGGTGGGCTGCACGAACCGGTCCAGCAGTCCCGGCGAAACTTCGCGCAGGTTCTCGTTGAATTCGCCAAAATACAGTTGGGCGGCCGCTGGCGTTTGCTCCAGCCAGACCTGGTGGGCCTGAGCGGTGCCGCTCAGTGCGGCGCCGCAAAGCAGGGCTGAGGTGATGAGGCGATTCATGGGCGATGCATCCTTTCAAGACGGGGGCCTGGCAGTGCCGTGTTGCGCACAGGCCGTTGGCTGGGACGGCCGGCAAATCGTGGCCGCCGAGTCGCATATGATAATCGTTCTCATTTATCTTGTGTGGATTTTGCGTGATGGCGGAGCGTGGGGGCAGGCTATGGACGCAGGCCGGCCGACGCCCCCCGGAGGCGGATTTGCGGTCATTGAGGGGGTGCAGGAAAGGGGTCTTTGGCCCGGCTTTTGCGTCCGGATTCAAGGCTTGGGGGGGGCCGGTCCCGCGCTCGGCTATCATGTGCGATCCTCAGGATCTTCAGTGTGCGGCCAGCGCCGCATCCGCGACCGTTTCCCCGCCTCTTCTACCTGCATTTATTGTGTCTTTTGCCATGCATTCTTCTGATCCCGCCGACGTCAAGAAAGTCGCCGCCATTGTCTGGATCCGCGTCCAGATGGAGCGGCTCGGCATCTCCATGGATGAATTGGAGGCGGCAGGTTGTTTTGACTGGGAGGCGGCGCCCGCCAGGGCACCGGCCGAGGAACCCATCGTCGAGGAAAGTGAAATGGATGTAGATGTAGCCCAGGCGCTGTTGCCCGCAGGACCGATCACGGCACCGCCCGCGCTGTTGCCTGCCGGGCCAATCACCGCACCGCCGGTAGTAGCGCCTGCGCCATTGCGCAAGGCCGTAGCGCGCAAACGCGTTCCTGCCCCTGTCAGGCAATCAGCGCCGCCTGCTGTGCCGGTCGCATCGCCGGTCGCAACTCTGGAAGCCGCGCCTGTCGTAGTTGCGGTGGCAGTCGCCGACGCCGTGCCCGCGGAAAAGCCGGCCGCCGTAGTGGTTGCCGAGCCGGCGGCAACCCCGGCTGCCGCTCCTGCGCCTGCACGGGTGACCATGTCCGTGCCCGCGCAGAAAGCGGGAGCCGTGAAACCAGCGGCACCTCCAGCGGCTTCGGCACAGGCAGCCGAGGCCGCAGCCGTGCCGGCAGCCGCAGCGGTAGCACCTGCGTCAGCACTGCCGCAGGCGAGCGTCCCCGCACGCCGCTACCGCAATGCGGAGGGACAGGTCTGGGATGGCGTGGGCCCCATGCCCGCATGGCTGCTGCGTGCAGTCAACGCGGGTCAGTCGGTGGAGCATTTCCGGGTGAATTGAAGACAGCGGCCGATGGCCGCTGTCCTGGTCGCTGTCCTGGTCGCTGTCCTGGCCGCTGCCGGCGAGGCAGCGATGGTGCCGCGCTGCCGTTCAGGCCAGCGGGTTAATGATGGTGCGGCAGCGGATAAACGTTGTTTCCGCATCCAGCGCGGCGGCCAGCGTCGGCGAGGGCACCTTGTCGAGGTCGGTCACGACGTAGCCCATCTGGCCATGCGTTTGCAGGTGCTGGGCCACGATGTTGACCCCGTCGCGCGCCAGCAGCGTGTTGAGCGCGGCGAGCGCGCCCGGCGCGTTGCCGTGCACGTTGAGCAGCCGCGCCGGCGACGTTAGCGGGCCGGGGCTCACCTCGGGGAAATTCACCGCGCCAATCGTGTCGCCCGTCCTGAGGAAGGCAATGAGCTTGGTGGCGACTTCCGTGCCGATATTTTCCTGCGCTTCTTCCGTGCTGCCGCCGATATGCGGCGTCAGGATCGCGTTGGGCACGCCCTGCAGCGGGCTGGTGAAGCGGTCAGCGTTGGTCTTGGGCTCTTCGGGGAAGACGTCGATCGCCAGGCCGGCGATATGGTTGTCATCGCACGCCGCGCGCAGCGCTTCGATATCCACCACGGTGCCGCGCGACGCGTTGATCAGGATCGCGCCGCGCCGGAACTGGCGGAGCACGTCGGCATCGATCATCTTCTTGGTCTGCGCGGTGGCCGGCACGTGCAGCGTCACGATGTCGGCCTGCGACACCGCATCCGCCAGCGAGCGCGCCGCGCGCGCCGAGCCCAGCGACAGCTTGGCCTGCACATCGTAGTACACCACGCGCATGCCCATGGCTTCCGCCAGCACGCCAACCTGCGAGCCGATATTGCCGTAGCCGATGATGGCGATGGTCTTGCCGCGCGCCTCGAACGACCCGCTTGCGCCCTTGGCCCATTTGCCGGCATGCGCCAGCGCGTTTTTCTCGGGAACGCGGCGCAGCAGCAGGATCGCCTCCGCGATCACCAGCTCGGCCACGGAACGCGTATTGGAGAACGGCGCGTTGAACACCGGCATGCCGGCGCGGGCCGCGGCGTCGAGGTCTACCTGCGAAGTGCCGATGCAGAAGCAGCCAATGGCCACGAGGTGTTTGGCGGCTTCGATTTCAGCGGCGCCAAGGTGCGTGGCGGAGCGAATGCCGAGAATCTGGTGGGCCGCGGGAGCGCGATGCAGTTCGTCGCCAGCGAGCGCGCCAGTGCGGCGCTCGACGGTGACATGCGCTTCCTTGAAGCGCTCGACGGCGGTGTCATGGATGTTTTCAAGCAGCAGTGCTGAGGTCATGGCGATTGGGTGATGGCGGCGAAGGCGCGAGGTGGGTGCGGCAGCGCGAGGGCATGCGCAAGGTGAAACGTACGCTGCCATGGTAACGCAGGCAGCGCTGCCCAGCCGAACACCCACATTGCCGCCAATGGCAAATCCGTCCCGCCCGGGACGAGGCCCGCTAGGGAAAGCCCCCGGATTGACCGGTGAATCAACGGCTCCTACAATTAATCGGAATGCTATTCCGTCTAATAGAACATCGGGCGCGACAACTCCGGAAGAACGCCCCGCCGCCAAGAGCGGGCGTGAGCCACGCATAGCGAACATCGAACACCGGACATCAATCAGTCAGACATCAATGGAGACAGCCATGTACCACCGCCTTTGCGCCAGCCTTGCCCTGGCAACCCTTAGCGTGGCCACGACCTATGCCCACGGCGCCACCTGGCCCGACAAGCCGGTGCGCATCGTGGTGCCATACACCGCTGGTGGTACCACCGATTTCGTAGCCCGTCAGGTGGCGCAGAAGCTGACCGAAAGCACCGGCAAGTCGTTCTTCGTGGAGAACAAGCCCGGCGCCAGCGGCACCATTGGCACGCTGCAGGTGGCACGTTCCGCGCCCGACGGCTACACGCTGCTGGCCAACGACACCACGTACACCATGTTGCCGTCGCTGTTCAAGGCGCTGCCCTGGGACTACAACAACGACTTGGTGCCGGTGACCACGATTGCGCAGACGCCGGTGATCCTGATCGTGCCCGCGAGCTCGAAGTTCAAGACGCTGCAGGAACTGATCGACTTCGCCAGGCAAAACCCGGGCAAGCTGAACTTCGGCTCGGGCGGCGCCGGCAGCTCCACGCACTTGTCCGCCGAGGTCTTCAAGAAGGACGCCGGGATATCGATCACGCATATCCCGTACAAGGGCGCGGGCGATGCGCTGATGGGGCTGATCGGCAACAACGTGGATATCCTGATCACCGCCACGCCGACCGCGGTGCCGCAGATCAAGGGCGGCAAGGCCCGCGCGCTGGCGGTCACGGGCGTCGTGCGCGTGCCCGCGCTGCCGGACGTGCCGACCTTTGCCGAAGCTGGCCTCAAGGACTACAAGGTCATCAACTGGTTTGGCCTTGCAGCACCCAAAGGCACGCCCCCTGCGCTGGTTGCCAAATTGCAGGCGGAGGTGCACAAGAGCGTGAACAGCCCGGAGGTGAAGGAGCGCCTGGCCAGCATGGGCGCCCAGCCGGGCGGCATTGCGCCGGCGGAATTCGCCAGGCGCATCAAGGACGACACCGCGCTGTGGAGCCAGGTGGCAAAGTCCGCCGATGTGAAGGCCGAGTAAATGGGCAAGCGCCGCCATTGCGCGGCGCTGGGACAACAAGGAACGAACATGTACTTCAGAACGGTGCCCCGGGAGATATCCCTCCAGGTCTTCTCGGCCATGCCCGCGCATTTGCGCAAGACCGGCGTGCGCTCCGAGTGGGCCGATGCCAACAAGGGCGGAGCCTGCATCGACAGCTTCCTGGAGGGGCCGGTCTTTGATCCCGCGGGCAACCTGTATGTGACGGACATCCCGTTCGGGCGCATCTTGCGCATCTCGCCGGCCGGGGAATGGTCGCTGGTCGCCGAGTACCAGGGCGAACCCAACGGCATGAAGTTCCTGAACGCGCGCGAACTGGTGGTGGCCGACTATCGCCGCGGCCTGTTGCGCGTCAACGTGGACACGGGCGAGGTGGCCTCCTTGCTGGGACGGCGCAACGCGGAACAGTTCAAGGGCGTGAACGACCTCGCCATCGCCCGCAACGGCGACCTGTACTTTACCGATCAGGGCCAGACCGGCCTGCACGATCCCACGGGCCGCGTCTACCGCCTGCGTGCCGGCGGGCAGCTGGACCTGCTGCTGGGCAATGTGCCCAGCCCCAACGGCCTGGCGCTGTCCTGCGACGAAAAAGTGCTGTTCGTGGCGGCCACGCGCGGCAATTGCGTGTGGCGCGTGCCGCTGCAGGCCGACGGCAGCGTGTCGAAGGTGGGGCAGTTCTTCACGTTCTACGGCACCAGCGGCCCCGACGGCATGGCCATCGACAGCCGTGACCGGCTGTTCGTGGCGCATGCCAGCCTGGGCTGCGTGTGGGTGCTGAGCAAGCGCGGCGAGCCCGAGGCGATCCTCGCCAGCCCGGCAGGCGCAACCACCACCAACCTGGCGTTCCAGCCCGCCGCTGAGCCGGGGCAGCCGCGCAAGGTGTTTGTCACCGAATCGGAGACGGGCACGATCCTGTTCGCGGATCTGGACGAGGCCGGGCTGGGCGCTTGATTCCGTTGCCGCCCGCGCCTGTCACTTCGGTGGCAGCAGGTCTTGCAGGTCCCGCAGGGTTGCCGCGGTAGCGGGGCCCGCAGGCGCGGAGACGGGTGGCGCCGGGCGGGCCGGGCTGATCGTATTCGTCCTGCCGGCCGGGCCGTTGCCGTTGCCAGTGCCGCCGCCGGCGGCGGCATGCGGCACGGCAGCCGGGTCGAGCCGGCCATTCTGGCCCAGCGCGATCTGCGCGCAGCCGGTGAGGAAGCCGTCCTTCTTCAGGCTGTTGGTGATGTCGATCGCCAGGACTGCAGCGCGCTCCTCGATCGGGATGAGGGTGCCGCCGCGGCTGAATGTGTATTTGCCTTTCCACACCGCGCGGTTCTGCCTGACATCCGTCAGCGTCGTGCCATAGTTGATCGACAGGCGGCCGCCGGACGCATTGACCACGCCCCCGCCGTTGGCGATGGTCAGCACCGTATCGGCGCCGAACGTACGCATCCTGCCGGTCAGCGCGGTCGAGTCCAGCTCCAGCCCCGAGATCTCGTCGTACGCCGATTCCACGCCGCACTGCCGGGTCACCTCGCGGAACTTGGCCGCGAACGCCGCGGAGAAGTCGCTGTTCCACCCCATGCCGGTAGTGCCCAGCACATACATGCGGGTGGGCTTGCCGGTGTAGTCGCTGGCGCGGCTGGTCACGCCGACGGTGGTCGGCGCGCAGCCGCCCAGCAGCATCGACGCTACGGCCAGCGCGGCGGGGGCGCTATATCGATATCGGTTTCCCATGTCTTGTGCCCTGAGAGAAATGGCGAGGCGACCGGTTGCGGCCGGCGCCCGCTTGCTACTTCGTGTATGAAAAGTAATAGGGGCTGGTGGCGGATCGCATCACATAGCGGCCGTCGGCTTCGGTCAGCCGATAGCATGTTTGCATCGCGTTGAAACTCGGGTTGGCCATCTCCAGGCAGACCTGGTTGGCTTCCGGCTCGATGCGGTAGCGCCCGGACGAATAGCCGCGGCTGACGGAATTGGTCACATCCAGGCTGCCGCTTTCCCGGACCTGCATCCAGAGCGTAACGCCGGACGGCGCGATGGCATTGATCCTTCCGAGATGCGTGAAATGGCTGGCCAGCTCGGCCCCGGTCAGTTGCCTGCCCTGCGGGCCGGCTGCAGGCCGGGTCGGGGCGTAGGCCGTGGCGCCCTGGCCAGGCTGCCCAGGCTGGCCAGGCGGGAGCGCCATGGCAGGCGGGGCGGCGGACGCCGTCTCGCTACGGAATTTCTGCAGTGCCAGCGCGGACCGCGCTGGCACTTCGCTGATCCATTGCGCGGGAATGGCAAAATTGATGTTCTGCGCGTCGGTCCGCATCAGGTAGGTAATGCCGACGAGCTGCCCGTCCGTGTTGAACAGGCCGCCACCGCTGGAGCCCGGGGAGATCGGGGCGGTGGTCTGGAGGCGGACGATGCGGTCGCGCTCGTCCTTGTTCAGCGAGGAGAGCAGGCCATCGCTCAGCGTCAGCTCGTAGCCGCGCGGCGCGCCGATGGCGTAGACCTTCTGCCCCACCTTGAGCGCGGCCAGCGGCGCGATCTTTACCGCCGGGGCGGTGAGGCCCTTGGCGCGCAGGATGCAGAGGTCGCGCTCGACATCGGCGTGCACCAGGCTGGCGCCATACGTGACCTTCTCGCGCCGGATGCTGACGGATTTGCCGCTCTTGAGCACGTGGCAGTTAGTGACCAGTTCCTCCGGCCCGATCACCACCGAGCTGCCCAGGCCGAACCGCGTGCCTTGCGCGTCAAAGACGGATACTACCCAGATGCTGGGCGATTCCCGCTCATAGAGTTCGGCCGAATCCAGCGCCAGGCAATCCGTCGAGATGCCAAAAGCCAAACACGAAATAGCGACGCTTCCCGCAATGTTTTGCGCCCGACCCATGATGTTCATTCTGGTGACTGGTTTTGCCGGATTCAGCCGCTATCCTGACGGTGCGGGCTGTCTGGTCTTTCCCCGGCCAGTTCGGCCGGGCTGCCTATGATAAACGTTCCGGATGCCAAGCGGGTGGCCCGCTATTGCGGCCGCCGCGCTAAAGATTCCCGGTTGATGGCCGACAACATGGATGCTGGGAGGTGCGCTTTCCCGCTGGCTTCAATGCCAATCGTAGCTTCAGCCGCAGCTTCAACGGTAGCTTCAATCTCAACCTCAATTTCAACCTGGAAGACCATTCAATGGATATTTCCCTCGTCAGTGCCGCTAGCAACTCGGGCGGCGATCCGGTGCCCACCATGATGCTGCGCAAGTCGCTGGACCTGCAGGCTCAGAGCGTGGCAACCCTGCTGGGCTCGATGCCGCAAGTCAGCGTTCCGGCCAGCAATCCGCCTCACCTTGGCCAGAACATCGACGTCAAGGTCTGATTCCGGTAATCCGGTAACGGAGCTGCCCGCGCCCAGGTTGACATCGAACGGGTGCGGGGAGCTAAACGGCGGAGCCGGGCGGCTGCGGCGCCAGCGCGAACGCCAGCCGCACGGTCGTCCCTTGCGCCGAAGAGCGCAGGTCCAGCGCCGCTCCGATGGCCTCGGCACGCCGGCGCATATTGCCCAATCCCCGTCCGTGCGCGGCAGCCTCGGGCGCAAAGCCGCGGCCATTGTCGTGGATCTCGACGACCAGGGCTTGCTGGCCGGCATCATGGCGCGCCGAGACCCGGATAGCGCTGCCGCCGCCATGCTGCATGGCATTGGAAAACACCTCCAGCAACAGGTAGTGCAGCTCACGCACCCGCTGCGGCGTCAGGTCGTGCAGCGCCGGCAGGCGCGCTACCTGCCAGTCCACCCGCAATCCCGCCGCCTCCAGCCGCGGGCCAAGCCGGTAGCGCAGGTTGCCGAGTACGGTGGCCAGGTCGCCGCCGGTGTCCTGCAGCGCATCGACGGATAGTTTCAGGGCATCCAGCGCATGCTGCAGCTGTTGCTGCAACGTGTGCGTGGAAGGGCTGCCGGAGCGCAGCATGGAGAGCATGCCCACCAGCTGGCTGCCAAGGCCGTCATGGATATCGCGCAAGACCCTGCCGCGCTCTTGCAGGGTGGCCTGCTCGCGCTCCATCTCGCGGGAGTGGCGGTACAGCGCATACAGTTCCTGCTCCTTGCGCGAGACCGCCCTGTCCAGCTTCTGGTTCAGGGCAGCCAGCATGCGTGTGGCGCGCGTGTAGCGGTCGACCAGCAGCCAGCCCATGGTCAGGCTGAAAATCAGCGACACGTAGCGGGTGACGGAGGAGTCCCAGTAGTCATCCCCGATCCACCAGACATGGATCAAATCCAGCATCGAGATGAGCAGGGTGAGGCCAAGGGCGGCGGCAATCGCCGTGCGCTCACGCTCCGGGCGCGTCACGGCGGCGCGGACCAGCACGGCCACGATCGACAGTGCCATCGCAACATTGACGACCACATTGGCCAGCACCATGGCGCGGGTGCTGTGGGCCGCCACCATCAGCGCGATCAGCGGAAGCTTGACGCTCAGGTAGAGCCGCAGCACGCGGCGCAGCCAGCGCGCCTCCAGGCCGGTCACCAGGATGGCGAACCTGGCGGTCGCGTACATGAAGACCGCCCGCCCGGCCAGCACCACCGCGAGCCACGCATCGGGCGCGCCGGCGTCGTCGGAAACGAAGTACTCGGCCAGCCCGAAAGACCAGCCAAACTCGGCGATGGCATATAACCCGAACAGGGGATCCCGCTGGCGCCACCACACCAGCGCCGCCAGGCAAGCTAGCAGCACACTGGCCGCCGCGATGACTATCGGGCCGATGACCTTGAACCAGAGCGCGCGCTGGTAGTGGGCCTCCACCAGTGCCGGGGCACCAAACTCCACGCGTGACAGGCCGCCGCGCGAGCTGGCGCTGGCAGCGATCGTGACAATCAGTTCGTTCTCCGGGCGCAGCAGGTCAGCCGGCACCGGGATCAGCAATGGCTGCTGGCCGGCATAGGACGCCGGGGCCGACAGGCTGCCCGCGTGGGCGAGGCGGCTGCCGTTGAGGCGCACTTCATAGCTATTGGCGGCCCGCTCGATATACAGCGCGGCCATGCCCTGGCGGCCTGGCAAATCCGGGAAGCGCAGGAGAAATCGCGCGCCGCCGGTCTGGCCGGGACGGGACCGGTCCCAGTAGTAAGGCAGCCTGACGGTGGCCGGCGTGCCGTCGCCGGTGATCATGGCGGCCTCGCCAAGGATCTGCGGCTGCCCGGCGGCAAGCGGCGATGTGCCGGGCAAGGCGAGCAGCAGCCAGAGCACAAGCGCTAGCAGCGGCTTTGCGGTGAGCAGGGGGCGGGGCAACAGGATGCGCGCCATCCGCAAGGGGGCGGTAGCCGGCGTGGCGGGGGCGCTTGCCGCCGCGTGGGGTATCACCATGAGCTGGTCTGGGGCTTGGCGCAAGGGTGCGGGATGATGGCCCCGCCGCGCCCATCGTAGCTTTGCGCCGGAGCTCGGTCAATCGCACCGGTTGCGCGGCCCATCGCCGCGCCTTCAGGCGGGATGGGCCGGGCTTCACCCCACCGCGGCCGGCGCGCTCGCGGCGGGCCTGGAGCTGGTGCCGCCAGCGGGTGAAGGCACCCGTTTCAGGCGTTCGGCGTGTGCCGCCTCGGCATGGTTGCCCATGACCTCCAGGCGCAGCAGGATGATGGGCACGGACACCAAGGCACGTTCCAGCGCAACCAGCAACTGCCCGGCCCGCATTTGCGGCATACGGATCTCAAAGCTCAGCATGCACTTGATTGGCGGCAGGCCGAGCGGCATCTGCCGCTCGTTGGCGGGGTACTGGCCGCAGTCGCTGGTGGCGCAACGCATGGCCACGCGCACGTCGGGCACATCGTCCAGCCGCGCGATCACGCTCAGGCGATACAGGCGCCACCGCTGGACGGGCGGCGCAAGGTTGACGGCTTTCATGGCAGCTCTCCTTTGAATTTTGATGCGAGGCAATCGAAGCAATCGAAGCGATCGAAGCGTTTGGTGCGCCCGGCCGTGGCCGAGCGCACCGGGCCTTCAAAGCGCGGGCCGCAAGCCGGTGGAAAGTTGCAGCTCCACCGTGGCGCCCGCCAGGTCCGCCTGGGCCTGGAGGTAGTCGAGGTAGGTCTCGTCCGCGGTGCGTTGCGCGTCGAGCAGTTCCAGCAGGGAGGCCGAGCCGTGACGGTACGACTGGCGCATGCCGTCCAGCACCCTGTCGGCATCGGCGATCACCGAGTCGCGGTAGCGCTGCAGGTTGTCCTGCGCGGCCTGGAACGCGGTGAGCGCATTGCGCACGTCGACCTCGGTCTTCAGCTCCGCCTCGCGCAGGGCCAGCATGGCCTGCGTGACCTCCGACTCCGCCTGGATCAGCTCGCCGCGCTGCAGGCGCGACAAGGGCAGGGGAATCGACACCGACACGCCCAGCATGCGCGAGCGCGCCGTGGCGTCGCCGCTGGGCTGGCCCTCATCGTCCGTGGTGCCGCGTACGCCGGGGGTCATGGTCATCGCGAAGCTCACGCTGGGATCCACCCAGCGGTTGGCGCGCGCCAGTCCCGACTTGTCGCGGGCATTCTCCAGTGTGGCGCGGGCGATCCGGACCTCGTCGCGCGCTTCCATCGCCTGGGCGATCAGCGCGCCGCTGTCGGTGCCGGGATCGTAGGGCTGGAACTCGCAAGCCAGCGGCGCGTTGCCGAAGGCCTCGGCCACGCGCACGCCAAGCTGGATGGACAGCTTTTGCATGGCGGCCTGCGCGGCGGCGCGTGCGGATTTCACCTCGGCGGTGAAGCGGTCGCGCTCGACCCGCGACTGCGACAGCTCCAGGCCGCCGATGTCGCCGGCCTTGCGGCGGATCTCGTTGGCGCGCACCACATTGGACAGAGCGGACAGCGTCGATTCCTGCCGGACCAGGGCCTCGCGGCTGCGGCAGGCTTCGACAAAGGCGGTGGCGGATTCCTGGTACAGCGTGTGCTTGAAGCCCTGCAGGTTCGCCTCGGTCAGGCGCAGGTTGCTCTCGGCGGCGCGGATGCGCGCGCTGCGCTTGCCGCCTAGCTCGATGGGGATCTCGATTTCGAACTCATGCGTGCGCGGCGGCTTGGGCGACACCGCGCGGCTGGTCTCGATGTTGCCACGGCCGTACTTGAACACCGGGTCCGGGCGCACGCCGGCGATCGAGATCTCGGCTTGGGCGCCGCGGATGGTTTCCTGCTGCGCGGACAGGCCGATGTTCTGCCGCTCCACCGTGTCGAGATAGGAGGCGAAGCGGACCGGTCCGCGGGCCGTGGCGGCGGCGGGCTCGTCCTGCGCCCAGGATGCGGATGCCGCCAGCATCGACGTTGCCAGGAAGAGGTGGCGCAGGGCGGGTGCCGCTGGCAAGTTCTTGTCTTTGATTTGCATGGGATTCTCTTCAGGCCTGGCCGGTGGCGCCGGTCGCCGGTGGGTTGCCTTCGGCATCGATTTCCGATTCCCTGGCACCTTGCGCCGCGCGCTCGGCGCGGGCTTCAACCAGGTAGTAAAGGGCGGGCAGCAACAGCAGGGTCAGCAAGGTGGCGGTAAAGAGGCCGCCTACCACCACCGTGGCCAACGGCCGCTGCACATCGCTGCCGAGGCCTCGCGCCAGCATCGCGGGCGTAAGCCCGATGGCGGCCACGGTGGCGGTCATCAGCACCGGACGCATGCGGCTTGCCGCGCCTTCGATCACCGCTTCGCGCAGGCTCAGGCCGTCCTGCGCGCGCAGCCGGTTGATCTGCGAGATCATCAGCACGCCGTTGAGCACGGCTACGCCAAACAGGGCGATAAAGCCCACCGCGCTGGATACGTTCAGCGTCATGCCGCGCAGATGCAGCGCAGCCAGGCCGCCGATGGTGGCCAAAGGCACCGCCAGCAGCACCAGCGCCGGCTGGCGCAGGTTGCGGAATTCGGCAAAGAGCAGCACGAACATCAGCGCCAGCGTCATCGGCAGGATGATGGCGAGGCGCGCCTGCGCACGTTCCAGGTTCTCGAACTGGCCGCCCCATTCGATCTGGATGCGCTTGTGGTCGTAGGACACGGCGCGCTCGATGGCGGGCTGGGCCTCCTTGAGGAAGCCGGACAGATCGCGGTCGCGCACGTTCAGGCGCACGATGATGTGGCGGCGCGCCATCTCGCGCACGATCACGCTTTCGCCGGACACGGTGGCGATGCGAGYGACTTGCGCCAGCGGCACCTTGGCGCCATTGGCCGCGGTCAGCATCAGGTCGCCCACGCTAGATGTGCTGGCACGCATGGCCGGCGGGAAGCGCACCGTCATGTCGTAGCTCTTCTCACCCACATAGAGCTGGCCAACCGGCGATCCACCGATGCCGGTGGAGATCAGCTCGGCCACGTCGGCCGCGTTGATGCCGTAGCGCGCGGCGGCGGCGCGGTCCAGGTCGATCTTCAGGTTGGGCAGCGGAGGCTCCACGTCGATTGCCACATCCGCCGCGCCGGGCACGCCGCGCAGCGCGGTGGCGACTTCACCGGCAATGCGGCGCACGTCGCGCAGGTCGTCGCCGAACACCTTGACCACCAGGTCGCTATGCGCGCCGGAGAGCTTGTCCTGCACCCCGTCGATCATCGGCTGCATGAAGCCGACCGAGTAGCCCGGCATCTGCGCATAGCGCGCCGCCAGCTTGTCGATCAGCTGCTGCTTGGTCATGCCCGAGGCCCACGTCTTGTACGGATGCAGGCCGACGCTGGCCTCGATATGAGAGGGCGTCCAGTAGTCGGTGCCGTCGTCGTTGCGGCCGGTCTGCGTCACCACGTAGGAGATTTCGGGGAACTCGCGGGTCACCCGGCGCAGCTCGCTGGCCATGTCAGAGGCGCGCTCCAGGGTGATGCCGGGCGGCATCTGCACCTGCAGCCACAGCGAGCCTTCATCCAGGTACGGCAGGAAGTCGCGCCCGATGGTAGCGCCAAGCGCCAGCACGCAGGCGAGCGCCAGCGCGCAGCTGGCGGCCACCCAGCGGATGCGGCCAATGCCGCGCTCCAGCGCCACGCGGTAGCGCACGCCCAGCCAGTCCAGCACAGGATTGTGAAACACGCGGCGCGGCTTGCGCATGGCGATCCAGGCCAGCCCCGGCACCAGCGCCAGCGCAACGATCAAGGCGCCGATCAGCGCCGCGCCAACGGCGAACGCCATCGGCGAGAACAGCTTGTACTCGATGCGCTCGAAGGAGAACAAGGGCAGGTAGGCCGCAACGATCACCAGCATGCCGAAGAACATCGGACGCGCCACCTGCAAGGCGGCCTCGATGGCGTCGCGCGGGGTGAGCGCGCGGTCCTTGTCCTGCTCGCGCCGGCGCAGGATGTTCTCCACCAGCACCACCGCGCCATCCACCAGGATGCCGAAGTCGATCGCGCCCAGGCTCAGCAGGTTGGCCGGGATGCGCAGGTGATACATGAAGACAAAGGCGATCAGCAGCGAGAGCGGAATCGTCAGCGCCACGATCAGCGCCGCGCGCGGGCTGCCCAGGAACAGCAGCAGCACGATGCCCACCAGCAGCATGCCTTCGGTCAGCGTGAAACCTACCGTGCGCATGGTGGCGTCGATCAGCGAGGTGCGGTCGAGGTAGGCGACCACCTTCACGTCCTTGGGCAGCAGGTTGTCGTTCAGATCCCGCACCGCCTCGTGCACGCCCTCAAGCGCTTCCGATGCGTTGAAATCCTTGAGCAGCAGCGTGATGCCGGAGATCGTGTCCGGGTTGTCGTCCTTGCCCAGGATGCCGCGCCGCTCCACGTTGCCGTAGCGCAGCGTGCCGAGGTCCTTGACCAGCACGGGGGTGCCGTCCTTGCTCGTGACCACCACGTTGCCCATGTCGTCGAGCGAGCGCAGCAGGCCCACGCCACGCACCACGTACGATTGTTCGCCGCGGTCGATGACGCTGCCGCCCGCATTGACGTTGTTGGCGTTGAGCGCCTCGGTGACCTGCGTCAGCGTCAGGTTGTACTGCGTCAGCCGCGCCGGGTCGAGTTCCAGCATGAACTGCGTGGTGAGCCCGCCGAAATTGGTGACGTCGACCACGCCGCGCACTTTCTTCAGGCGCGGGATCACGGTCCAGGTCTGCAGCTCGGATAGCTCGCGCAGGTCGCGCGTCGTGGACTCCAGCGTGTAGCGGTAGAACTCCCCGGTAGGCGAGGTGTACGGGTCCAGCCCCGGCTTGGCGCCGTAGGGCAGGTCGACCTCGTTCAGGCGTTCCTGCAGGCGCTGGCGCGCCCAGTAGCCGTCGGTGCCATCCTCGAAGACCACGGTGATCAGCGACAGCGCGAACAGGCTGCGGGTGCGCAGCACATGCATGCCGGGCGTGGCCAGCAGCGCGCGCTCCAGCGGAATGGTGATCTGCTGCTCGATTTCCTCCGCGCCGAGGCCTGGCACCTGGGTCACGATCTGCGACGTAACGTCGGCAATGTCCGGATAGGCTTCCACGGGCAGTTGCTTCCAGCTGTAGGCGCCGTACAGCGCCACCAGCGCAAAGACCAGCCAGACGATGGCGCGCCGGTTGAAGCAAAGGGTGACGAGGCGGTCAATCATGTAGCAGCACTCCGTTTTTCACGACGATGCGTTCGCCGGCCTTGAGCCCGGCGAGGATCTCGACTTGCCCGTCGGCATGCGCGCCCGTGGTGACCACGCGCGGCTCGAAGCGCAGCGGGGCCTTCTCCACCAGCACGCGCGTGTAGAGCCCGCTTTGCAGCAGTGCGGTGGGCGGCACCAGCAGTGCCGCGTGCTTTTCTCCCGCGAAGGTCACCTTGGCGAAGAGGCCGGGGCGATAGCGTCCGTCCGCGTTGTCGATGGCCACGCGGACCTTGACGGTGCGAGTGTCGGGGTCGAGGATCTCGCCGATGTAGCGGACCTTGCCGGTCACGGGCTTGCCGGGGTAGGCGTTGAGCAGGATCTCGGCGGGCTGGCCGACGAAGATCGAGGCGATGTCTTTCTCCGACACGTTGGCCGCGAGGTAGACCGTGGACAGGTCGGCCACCGTCATGACCGGCGCGCCGTTGTCGTTCCAGAAGCCGCCCTGCGCGCCTTCGAGCTCGATCACCCGGCCGGCCAGCGGCGCGTGCATGGTGTACTGGCGGTGCGATTGCGGTGCGGTGCCGGCGCCAAGCTGCGCGAGCTGGGCGGCCGTGGTCACGGCGTCGCTGTTGGCTTGCGCGTAGGCCAGCTGGGCTTGTTCATAATCCTTGCGTGCCGCGATTTCCGCTTCGAACAGGGTGCGTTGGCGGTCCAGGTTCAGCTTGGCTTCGAGGAGCGCCGCGCGCGCTTTGCTGGCCTCACCCTGAGCCGCGCTCAGCTCGGCGGAATCCAGCGTGAAGAGCGGGTCTCCCTTGCGCACGACGTCGCCCAGGGCAGCGTGCAGGCGAACGATGCGCCCGGGCATCGGTGGCACGATCTTGACCAGCTTGGCGGCATCGGGCTCGATCGAGCCCGGTACCTCGATGGGGCGCTCCAGCGCTTGCTCGACGAGGGTCTGCACCTGCAATTGGGTGCGCAATGGCGATGTCTCGGGCACCGTGATGAAGTTGCCCTCGCGGACCGGCTCGGTACTGTGCTTGGGCGTGTTGGCGATGGCGCCAGACAGGCTGGCGCCATCGCAGCCGGCCAGCGTGAGACATGCCGCGCAGACGGCGGCGAGCGCAAGGCCTGGCTGCCGGCGCAGCGGCAAGCATTGGCGGGTGGTGGGCGTTTGCATGGATTTTTCTCCTCGGTCGGTGCACTTGCCGTGGCGGCAGCCAGGACAGGGGCACCGCTTGTTGCCGGTGCGTCGTCGGTGGAATCGCAAAGCGGAATCACAGGGTCAGGATCCACGGACGACAGGATTCGACGGGCGTGACGCATCCCCGGCGCTGCGGGGTGGCAAATCCACGCAGGTAACCGGTGATGGGCGAAAGCGCCCGCTTTGCTAACGGTGGGGAGGCGGCGCGGAAGGCGGGGCGGGTCCGGCGCGCACGCGGCCGGGACGGCGCGAAACGCAACGGGAGCCTGGCGGGTCCAGGTAGCCGGTGCCGCGGCTCCGGCAGGATGCCGGAAGCGGAGTCAGGCCAGCTGGAACGCGCCGTGCCTTCGGCGCTGCCTACTAGAAGGGTCTGGGTCCATGTCTTTCCTCAGGCAATCAGGGTGGATCTTGGCGGGTGGGCCTTGCGCTCAGGCCGCGGCCAACGCGCGCTCGGGCTGCGGCACGGTTTCCCAGCGCACGGCGCGAACCAGCGGCTCCAGGCCAAGGCGCTGCACCAGCTTGACCATGCCGGGCCTGCCGCCCGGCTGGCAATGCACCAGCACACGCATCTCGACCAGCTCGCGGCGCTCGCACTGCCGGGTGCGCAGGCGCTGCAGCGAGAGTTCGCGCGCGGCCAGCTCCTGGCGGATCTGCTGCTCCAGCCGGGCGCCATAGTCGTCCTTGCAGAGCAGCACCACCTGGAACAGCTGGGCGGCTGTGCCGCGGCTCGCCTGGGCGGTGCGGCGGTTGGGGGCCTGGGGGAGCATCCAGTTGAACAAACGCATATCCAGCTCCTTTCCTTCTCCTTGGGGTTATTCGAGCGCGCCGGCCGGAATGGCCCAGCGCACGAGGGAAACGCTCTTCTCCATGCTGATGCGGCTGACGATCTGCTCCAGCTTGCCTTCATTGCCGGGCGCGGCCAGCACATCGGCGCGGACTTCTATGTGCCCGCCAGCGGCGGTGTCCTCGCTGTGCAGCGACTGCAGCAGCAGGGCGGGCATTTCGGTCAGTGCATGCAGCAGCAAGCCGCGCACGCGGATTTCTTCCTGGGCCGTGCATACCGTGGTGATGCGATAGACCATCTCCACTTCCGGCGCGGTGGCCGTGCCGTTGCGATTGATGCGCTGGCCCAGCATGCGCAGGCCAAAGTTGGCGCACAGGATGCAGGCGGTGCCGATGGCGGCTTCCAGCGCATGGCCAAGGCCGGCGAGCACGCCGACGGCGGCGGAGCACCACAGCGTGGCAGCGGTATTCAGGCCGCGCACGTTCAGGCCGTCGCGCATGATCACGCCGGCGCCGAGAAAGCCAATGCCCGAGACGACCTGCGCGGCAATGCGCGCATGCCCCTGCGGGTCAAACGTAAAGGCGGAAACCGAAACAAACAAGGCCGCGCCGGCGGCGACCAGCGCGTTTGTGCGCAGCCCCGCCATGCGTTGGCGCAGTTGCCGTTCGGTACCGATGCAAGCGCCCAGCGCCAGCGCTTCGAGCAAACGCAGGGCAAATTCGTGCCACACCATGAGAACTCCCGTATTGAGCAGGAAGCACCGGTGAGTCTTGTGCAAATCGCGGACAAGCGCAGGCAGCGGCGTGCTGCAACGCAGGCGCGATCAGAAGAATGAAGCCGTATTCAAGAAGAGAGGCGGGACAGGACGTCCGGCCTCGAAGCACCGTGCCGCAAGCGGGGCACGGTCGCTAGGGATACCGTGGCCCGTCAGGCGGAGGTGCCGATCCTGGATCGACTACTGTCGTCGGAACAAGTGCTCACTGGGTAGCCCTGGAATTAAGAACCCGCGTACTGTAGCGGTGCAAGTTGAATGGGTCAAGCACAAAACGGCCGATGCCTGCGATTCATCGATATTGACGGTTGAATGCGTGTGAATTGCCTGAAAATCAATCGGACAAGTCCGAAAATAGATCAGAGAATTATCGAATCAAAGCATCGCATTGGAATGTCTCACGGCCTTATCTGGCGTGCCGCGAGATTGGCGCGTCGCGATAGTCAGTGCGTCGGCGTCGGCGCCGGTACGGCAGCGCGCCGCGACCGCGCCGCCAGCAACTGGCTCAGGCCCAGCCCGCCCAGCGCCGCCACCGCCGAGAACAGGAATACCGAGCCATAGCCCGCATGGCTGGCGATCACGCCGGCCACCGGGCCGGTCAGCCCCAGCGCCAGGTCCAGGAACAGCGCATAGGCGCCAAGCGCCGAGCCGCGGTTGCTCTGGGGCACCAGCTTGACCGCCTCCATGCCCAGCGACGGGAACACCAAGGCAAAGCCAAAGCCGGTGACGGCGGCGCCGATCAGCGCCTGCGCGGGTGACGGCGCAAGCCAGATCAGGGCCAGGCCGGCGGCTTCCACGGCAAACGAGCACAGCGCCACCCGATAGCCGCCAAAGCGGCCGATGCTATCGGCCAGCAGCAGGCGCGCCACCACAAAGGTCACGCCCAGGCTGGTCAGCGCCAGCGCGGCATGGTCCCAGCCGTGGCTGGCGTAGTACAGCGTCACAAAGGCCGTGATGGCGCCAAAGCCCACCGAGCCCAGCGCCAGGCACAGGCCAAATGGCGTCATATGGCGGAACACGGTGCGAAACGGCATGCGCGCGCCCTTTACCGTGGGCACCGCTGCCTTGCGCCGGGCCAGCATGAACGCGGCCAGGGCCATGACGGTGGTGACGATGCCCAGCGAGGCAAAGCCCCAGCGCGCATCCAGCAGTACGCCAACCGGCGCGCCCAGCGCCAGCGCGCCATAGGTGGTCATGCCATTCCACGAGATCACCTTGCCGGTATGGCGGGCGCCCACGTCGCCGATACCCCAGGCAATGGTGCCGGTGGTCACCAGGCTCTCGCCCGCGCCCAGCATCAGCCGGCCGGCGAACAGCCACGCCAGGCTAAGCCAGCCGATCGACACGAACAGGCTGGAGACCACGGCCAGCAACCCGCTGGCGGCAACCAGCGTGAGCCCGAGCGTGACGGATTTCTTGGCACCCTGCAGGTCGCACAGGTTGCCGGCGTAGGCGCGGCTCAGCAGCGTGGCCAGGTACTGGATGCTGACCGCCAGCCCGGCCACGACCGTGCCATAGCCGAGATCGCCGTGGACAAAGCCGGGCACCACCGCTAGCGGCAGGCCGACCGTCAGGTAGGCGATGAAGTTGAAGAAGACGATGGCGACGATGCGCCGGTTGATGCTGCCTTGCTGGTGTTCCCCGGATTCCGGGGCGGCGAGGGTCGTGCTGTTTGCGGACATGGCGATACGAAGGCGAGGGTCTTGGCGCTGGAAGGGCAGAGCCCGGACAACGAACCGTGGCGCGCCATGCTTGGGGCACGCGGGATAGTGCGGTCTTGGGGCGAATGCGAACGGGGAAGCGGAGGTGTGATGTGGGCGCTACTCGAGGCGGCGGGTTGATACGGCGGGGCGCGGGCGGTGGGCTGGCAGCATGAGCAGGGACATGGCTAGGGGGCGGGTTAGCCGGCCTGTGTCCCCAGAAGCTGGCCGGTGAAATCGGAGCCGCCCGGTCGTATGCAAGTCCGCCGCTGCTGGCTGGGCAATTTTAAGCGGGTGTTTAGTTGGTGTAAATCCGGGTTGCGGAATTTTGCACCATCGAGTGCGGCGAACGTGTGCCAGGTCAGGCCGAAGTGCGCTAAATGGCACGTTCACGAGGGCGGCGAGGTCTGTGCAAGTGCGCACGGAGAGGTAGACAATGCCTCGTGGCAGCAGCAGGGCTCGCCACCAGTTTTATCGCCAGTTTCGTCACCAGCTTCATCACCAATGACTCAGTGAGAGGACCGGATATGCAACTCGGAATCATAGGGCTCGGGCGCATGGGCGCAAACATCGCAAGGCGGCTGCTGCGCGCGCAGCACGAGGTGGTGGTGTACAACCGCAGCGCCGACAAGGTGCAGGCCCTCGCGGCGGACGGTGCCGTCGGCGTCACCAGCATCGAGGCGCTGGTTGGCAAGCTGGCTGCCCCGCGCGCGATCTGGGTCATGTTGCCGGCAGGCGACACCACCGAGCAGATGATCGCCGCGCTGGCGGACCTGCTCGAGCCCGGCGACGTCATCATCGACGGCGGCAACACCTTCTACAAGGACGATATCCGGCGCGCGGGCGAACTGGCGGCGCGCCAGCTGCATTATGTGGACGTGGGCACCTCGGGCGGGGTCTGGGGCCTGGAGCGCGGCTATTGCCTGATGATCGGCGGCAAGCAGGAGGTCGTCGGCCGGCTCGATCCGCTGTTCGATACGTTGGCGCCCGGCTATGGCGATATCCCGCGCACGCCGGGGCGCGACCCGGCGAACGACCGCGCGGAGCGCGGCTACATCCACGCCGGGCCGGCGGGCGCGGGCCACTTTGTGAAGATGGTCCACAACGGCATCGAGTACGGCCTGATGCAGGCCTATGCCGAGGGCTTCGACATCCTCAAGACCAAGGCCTCCGAAAGCCTGCCCGAGGCCGAGCGCTTCCAGCTCGACCTGGCGGATATCGCCGAGGTGTGGCGGCGCGGCAGCGTGGTGTCCTCGTGGCTGCTTGATCTCACCGCGCAGGCGCTTGCCAGCGACGTCAAGCTCTCGCGTTTCTCCGGGGAAGTCGCTGACAGCGGGGAGGGGCGCTGGACGATCGACGCGGCTGTCGAGCAGGCAGTGCCGGTGCCGGTGCTGGCCAGCGCGTTGTTTGCGCGGTTCCGCTCGCGGCAGGATCACACCTATGGCGAGCGGCTGCTCTCTGCCATGCGCTTTGGGTTTGGCGGGCATGTGGAAGAACGTGGCGGCGGGCAGGCCAGTGTGGCGCACGCCAGCCGGCCCGCCGGCCTGCCTGATTCCGCACTTTAGCGGGGTGAGGTGCGAATTCGTCAGCCCTTTGCCGCATAGCCGCTAAATTTCCCCAAGGATTGGCCGTTAGCCGGTGCAGTGGCCCGTCATTGCAGCGCGCCGCTCCAGCGCCAAGCACCGCTGGAGCCACGCGGCGATGCCTGGCCCGGGGAAACGATCAACACCGCGCAGCGAGCCCGCGCATTGCGGGGACAAAGGAAGCGTATGAGCAGCTCGATGAGAGACATCGACGAACGGACCAACCTGACCAACAACAACCAGTTCGAGTTGCTGTTGTTCCGCCTGGGCGAATCGGACCAGTCCGCGCAGAGCGAACTGTTCGGCATCAACGTCTTCAAGGTCCGCGAAATCCTGGTAATGCCCCAGGTCACCACCGTGGTCGGCGGCGGCCCGGCCATGCTCGGCATGGCCGATATCCGCGGCCAGGTGATTCCTGTGATCGACCTGCCCAAGATGGTGGGAAGCACGCCGCGCACCGGCCTGAACATCCTGCTGGTGACCGAATACGCGCGCTCCACGCAAGGCTTTGCCGTGGAAGCCGTGGAAGAAATCGTGCGCCTGGAGTGGAACCAGGTGGTCTCGGCCGAGACCAGCGTCCGGGGCGACATGGTGACCAGCATCGCCAAGCTCCATAACGAGGCCGATCCCGCGAACCCGCGCCTGGTCCAGGTGCTGGACGTGGAGCAGATCCTGCGCGACGTGCTGCCGACCCGCCAGCCGGAAGTGGACCCCAAGACGGTCGGGCCGCAACTGACGCTGCGCCCCGGCACCAAGATTCTGGCCGCCGACGATTCCGCCTTCGCCCGCAGCCTGATCGAGCAAGGCCTCAAGGCCATGGGCGTGCCGGTGCTGATGACCAAGACCGGCCAGGAAGCCTGGCAGCAACTGGGCGAGATCGCCGATCACGCCGCCGCCAACGGCCGCACCGTGCAGGACGAGATCGCGCTGGTGCTGACCGACCTGGAAATGCCCGAGATGGACGGCTTCACGCTAACCCGCAAGATCAAGGCGGACGCGCGCTTCAAGTCGATCCCGGTGGTGATTCACTCCTCGCTGTCCGGGACGGCCAGCGAAGACCACGTGCGCAAGGTGGGGGCCGATGCTTACGTGTCGAAGTTCCTGGCGAAGGACCTGGCGGATACGATCCGGGGCGTGCTGGCACGTTGATTTTTTGTCTCTTGGTTTGCTCTGCATCTCTCCCACTTGTGGGGGAGGGGCCGGGGGATAGGGCGGGCGCTCGTTACGCCTGCATGCTGGAAAACACCACGGGCTTCGCTTCAAGTGGCTCCTAGCCACCCCTCTCCCCGGCCCTGAGGGGAGAGGGAGAGACAGCCGTCGTCATGGCGCGCGGCTTTGGCCTGTTCGGCGGCTTTGGCCTGTTCGCTGGCTTCGGCGAATGCCCTCAGGCCGCCATCCCCAGGAACTGCTGCAGCTCCGGCGTAGCCGGATTGCTGAACAGCTGCTCCGGCGGCCCGATCTCATGCACGCGCCCCTGATGCATGAACACTACCCGGTTGCACACTTCGCGCGCAAAGCGCATTTCGTGCATCACCATCAGCAGCGTCATGCCCTCGCTGGCCAGCTGGCGCACCACGTTCAGCACCTCCACCACCAGCTCCGGGTCCAGCGCCGAGGTAATCTCGTCGCAGAGCAGCGCCCGTGGCTGCATGGCCAGCGCGCGCGCAATCGCCACCCGCTGCTGCTGCCCGCCGGAGAGCTGGTCGGGATAGCTGTCGAACTTCTCCCCCAGCGCTACCTTGGCCAGGCACTCGCGCGCGCGGGTCAAGGCTTCCGGCTCTTTGACGCCGGCCGCCACCGTGGGCGCCAGCATCACGTTGCGCCCCGCGCTCAGGTGCGGGAACAGGTTGAACTGCTGGAAGATCATGCCGACCTTGCGCCGCAGCGCGCGCAGCTCCAGCTCGCTGCTGCCGAGCTTGGCGCCTGCCACGGTGATGTTGCCTTCGTCGATGCTCTCCAGGCCGTTGATACAGCGTAGCAAGGTGCTCTTGCCCGAGCCGCTCTTGCCGATGATGGCAATTACCTCGCCGGCTTCCACCTTCAGGTCGATGCCCTTGAGCACTTCGTTGGCGCCAAAGCGCTTCTTTACGTTTTCAATGGCGATGAGCGACATTGAGCTTCCTTTCCAGGTGACGGCTGTAGCGGGATAGCGGCCAGCACAGCGCAAAGTAGATCAGCGCGACCAGCGCGTAGACGGTAAAGGGGCTGAAGGTGGCGTTGGTGATCACCGTGCCCGCCTTGGACAGTTCGACAAAGCCGATGATGGACGCCAGCGCCGTGCCCTTGATGATCTGCACCACGAACCCCACCGTGGGCGCAATGGCAATGCGCAGCGCCTGTGGCAGGATCACGTAGCGGATCTGCTGCAGGTGGCCCAGCGAGAGGCAGCCGGCGGCTTCCCACTGGCCTTTGGGGATGGCCTCGACGCAGCCACGCCAGATCTCCGCCAGGTAGGCGCCGGACCACAGCGACAACGTCAGGCCAGCGGCCAGCCAGGCCGGGATTTCCACGCCGAACAGCGCCAGGCCGAAGAAGGCCAGGAACAGCTGCATCAGCAGCGGCGTGCCCTGGAACACTTCGATAAAGGCCCATGCCGCACGGCGCAGCGGCGCGCGCCGGCTGATGCGCATCAGCAGCACCAGCAGCCCGATGACGGCACCGCCGGCAAAGGCCACCAGCGACAGCACCACGGTCCAGCGCACCGCCATCAGCAGGTTGCGCAGGATGTCCCAGGTTGAAAAATCGGTCATGACGCCCTCCGGAACAGCATGCCGCCAATGCCGCGCAGCACCTGGCGCAGCCCGATGGCAAGCAGCAGGTAGATGGCGGTGGTCAGCAGGTAGACCTCGAACGCGCGGAAATTCCGGCCCTGGACGAAGTTGGCGGCAAAGGTCAGGTCCTCGACCGCGATCTGCGAGCACACCGCCGAGCCCAGCATGACGATCACCACCTGGCTGGACAGCGCCGGCCAGATCTTCTTCAGGGCGGGGCGCAGCACCACGTGGCGAAATACCTGGAAGGGCGACATCGCCAGGCTGGCGCCCGCCTCAAGCTGGCCGCGCGGCACGGCCGCGATGCCCGCGCGGACAATCTCCGCGCTGTAAGCGCCAAGGTTGATCACCATGGCCAGGATGGCGGCCTGTATTTCTCCCAGTTGCACGCCCGCGCTGGGCAGGCCGAAGAAGATAAAGAACAGCTGGATCAGGAACGGCGTATTGCGGATCAGCTCCACGTAGCCGCCCGCGACGGCCGCCAGCCAGGCCGGCCCCTGGGTGCGCGCCCAGGCGCAGGCGATGCCGAGGGTCACCCCCAGCACGCCGCCCATGGCGGTGAGTTCAGCCGTGACTTTGATGCCGTGCGCGAACACGCCGGCGTAGTCGAAGGCCGAGAGGAAATCGAATTGGTAGGACATGCGGTAGCGATCGGTGGAGGCGCCCGGTTGGGGCGCTCATGAGCGCGGAGCTGGCGCAGTACGCCATGCCGCAGCGGCTGCCCGCCGGGCACGGCTTCCCGTGGCTTGGGTCGTCAGTGCATCAACGCATCAACGCATCAATGCATCGACGCATCAAAGCGTGGCCGGCAGCGGCATGCCCAGCCACTTCACCGTGATCGCATTGAGCTCGCCGTCCTTCTTCACTTCCGCCAGGATCGCGTTGACCTTGGCTTGCAGCTTGGGCTCACTCTTGTTCAGGCCGATGAAGCAGGGCGAGTTCTTGATCAGGAACTTCGGTTCCGGCTTCTTGGGCGGGTTCTTGGCGAGGATGGCGGCTGCCACCACGTTGCCCGTCGCCACCAGTTGCACCTGGCCGGACAGGAACGCACTAATGGTGCCGTTGTTGTCTTCGTAGCGCTTGATGGTGGCCGTCGCCGGGGCGATCTTGGTCAGCTCCAGGTCCTCCACCGCGCCGCGCGTCACGCCGATGGTCTTGCCGGCCAGTTCGGCGGCGCCAGTCACTTTCTGGTCGGCCGGGCCAAACACGCCGTTATAGAACGGAGCGTAAGCCTCGCTGAAATCGATGGCCTTCTCGCGCTCGGCGTTCTTGCCCATGCTGGAGATCACCAGGTCCACCTTCCTGGTCTGCAGGTAGGGCACGCGGTTGGTGCTGGTCACGGGCACCAGTTCCAGCTTCACGCCCATCTTCTTGGCGATCAGCGCCGCTACGTCGATGTCCAGGCCCTGGGGCTTCATCTCGGCGTTGACCGAGCCGAACGGCGGAAAGTCCTGCGGCACCGCGACCTTGAGCACGCCAGCCTTGACCACATCGTCCAGCGCTTCGGCGCCGGCGGTTTGCATCGAGAAGGCGAGGGCAGCGGCACCGAGGCCGAGGAGGAGTTTGGAGAGCTTCATTAGGGTCCTTGCTAGCTTGCCGTTGGGGTGGAAATTCAAAGAATCGAAATCGAGGAAGCGGATCGTTGCTATCTACCGGTTGCCCGCGCGCTCAGGCCGCATGCCCCAGCGGGCTCAGCGCCTGGCGCAGCGGATCCGGCGGGGCCGCCGGCGTGGCGGCGCTCAGGCCAGCCTCGACGTGGCACAGGTGGGCGTCCATCAGCGCAATGGCGCGCTCGGTATCGCCCGCGGCCAGCGCCGCCACGATCAGCGCATGCTCGGCGCAGGACTCGTTGGCCTGGTGGCTGGACTGGTAGCGCATGGCAATCAGCGTGGTGCGCGCCGTCAGGTCGCGCAGCGTGTCGGCCAGCAGCACATTGCCCACGCATTCGCCCAGGCACACATGGAAGTCGCCCAGCAGGTAGCTGCGCAGGGCGGCGTCGTCGGCGCTCAGCGCGCGCTGCTCCTGCGCCACGTGCTCCTGCAAGCGGCCGATGGCAGCGGCGGAGACCGGCGCCGCATAGCGCAGCAAGCCAAGCTCGATCGCGCGRCGGGCGGCAARCGCCTGCCGGGCCTCCTGGCGCGAAGGCTCGATCACAAACCAGCCGCGCCGGGCCGACACCGTGACAATGCCGCGCGCCGCCAGCCGGGTCAGGGCTTCGCGCACCAGCGTGCGGCTGACGCTGAACAGCCCGGCCAGCGCCTGCTCGCCCAGCCGCGTGCCGGGCGCCAGGCGCTGGGCCAGGATCGATTGCGTGATGCGTTCGGCAATTTCGGCGGAAGTGCTGCCGCGGACGTGGCCGGCGGCATCGCTGAAGGTTGGCATGGAGGGAGCGGCGAAAGTCATGCCAGCCTCAGACGCAAGAGGTATGCCAGACTTATATACAACCGTGATGTGCAGGTTTTGTACACAAAACGGCCTTGGCCCGGGCTGGGCGCGCACCAGTTGGGCGCGGCTTATGCCGCTGGCGAGTGCAGGTGCACGGCAGTGGTGCGGCGAGCGCTGCCGGCAACGTGCTCAGGCTGCGTGTGCAAGGCGCGCGTGGAGCCCGAGGCCCTTGCCGAGAAAGGGCCGCGCGGCCTGGGCGTGGGCATCAGCGTCGACGATTTCGGCATGGGCTACCGGCATGGGCTACCGGCATGAGCTACCGGCATGAGCTACCGGCATGAGCTACCTCTGCTTCGGGCCGCTCGCATCCGAGGACGTTTCCATCTTGCCGAGGGAGCCCGGTACCGCCCAGGCCCGGCCTGACCCGATTACCACCCGCCGCCGAGCGCGCGGAACGTCGCCACCGCGGCGCGCGCGTTGTCGGCGTGCACGCGGGCCTGCTGGTCGCGCGCGGCCAGCAACTGGCGCTCCTCATCCAACACCTCGAACAGGCTGACGGCCCCGCCCTTGTATGCATCTTCGGAAGCGCCGCGCGCGCGTTCGTGGGCGTCGATCTCGGTGCTCAGTTCCTTGCCCTGCGCTTCCAGCTCGGTCAGCGTGACGATGGCATTCTCCACGTCTTCGGTGGCGCGCAGCATGGCCTTGCGGTAGTTGACCAGCGCCTCGGCGTTGGCGCCTTTGGCTTGCGCCACTTCGGCATCCACCCGGCCGAAGTCGAACAGGCGCCAGCGCAATCCCGCTGCCGCCACCGGCTGGAACGCGGCAGCGGAAAACAGCTTGCCGCCGCTCAGGCTCTCAAAGCCGAGCAGGGCGGATAGGGACAGCTTGGGGTAGTACTCGGCCGTGGCCGCGCCGATGCGCGCGCTGCTGGCGGCCAGCCTGCGCTCCGCCGCGATCACGTCGGGGCGGCGGCGCAGCAGGTCGGCGGGCCCCTGGGCCACGGAGATGGCCGGCACGGCCACGCCATTCGGCAGGGGGCCAAGCTCGGCTGCGTAGGTGCCCGGCTGCGCGCCCATCAGCACATCGAGCCGGTTCAACTGGGTTTGCAGCTCGATCCGCAAGGGGGGGATGGTGACGCGCGCCTGCGCCACCAGCGCTTGCGCCTGGGCCAGCTCGCGGCTGGACGCAAGCCCGTCGTGCAAGCGCAATTGCACCAGGTCCAGCAGCTTGTCGTTGTTCGTCACCTGCTCCTGCGCAATGGCAATGCGTTGCTGCGCGCCGCGCACGCGGAAGTAGGCATCGGCGGCCTCGGCCGCCACCGAGATGCGCGCGCCGAGCTGGTCGGCCTGCGCGGCCTGCGCCTCGGCGTCGGCCGCCTCCGCGCCACGCCGCAGGCCGCCGAACAGGTCGATCTCCCAGCTCGCGCCCGCGCCTACATCGTAGAGCGCGGCATTGCGGTCGTAGCCGGGGAACTTGCTCGCGATCCTGCCTAGCGGGCTTTCCAGCGACTGATGCACCTTGGCCGCCTGCGCCGACAAACTGCCTTGGGGCAGCAACTGCGCGCCGGCCTCGGCGGCAGCGGCCCGTGCCTGCTGCACGCGGGCAAACGCGGCGGCCAGGTCCAGGTTCTGGTCCAGCGCGCGCTGGACGATGCGCGTGAGCGCGGGATCGTCGAATCCCGTCCACCAGGTATCCAGCGGTGGCGCCGGCGGGCGCGTGGCGCGTGCGGCCAGCGCATCGGCATGCGGGAAGCTGGCTGGGGTGTCGGCCGCGGGCGCCTTGTAGTCCGGACCGACGGCGGCGCAAGCCGCCAGGCCAAGCGCCGTCAGCGCTGCCGCGGCAAGCGCGGTGGCCCGCGCCGCGTGCTGGCGCAGGTGCCGGTACGGCTGCGGCTGCGGCTGTTGGGGCGCGAACCCGGGGCGGGGCGGGGTACGGCTCATGTCCATCTCCTTCAGGGATTCTGGGATTCAGGGAAACCAGGAAGCGGCTTGATCGCCGCCCCAGTGGTTTTGTTCAACAAGTTACTTGCATGATGATATTTACAACTCTATACTAACTTTCATCTTGATAGCAACCTGATTTCCCGGAGGTGGCGAACATGCAGAAGAAGCCGCTCGACAATGCGCCTTGCCCCATTGCCCGCAGCCTGGCGCGGGTGGGTGAGCCGTGGAGCATCCTGATCCTGCGGGAGGCGTTCTATGGCAACAGCCGCTTCGACGAATTCCAGAAGCAGCTGGGCATTGCGCCCAACATGCTGGCGCGCCGCCTCGAAACCCTGGTGCGCGAGGGCCTGCTTGCGCGGCGCCAGTACTGCGCGCGGCCACCGCGTTTCGAATACCTGCTGACTGACCGGGGCCGCGAATTCCGCCCGGTGATGCTGGCGCTGCTGGCCTGGGGCAACCGCCACTTCTCGCCCGAGGGCGAGAGCGTGCTGCTGGTGGACCGCCAGACCGGCGCCACCGTTATCCCCATCCTGGTGGATGCGCAGACCGGGCATCCGATCACCGATGCCGATCACGTGGTCGTGGCCGGCCCGGCCGCCAGCGGGGGCGTCCGCGCCAAGCTCGAAAAGTCGGCGCGGGCACGCGCGGCCCCCATCCCCGATGTCCCGCAGGCAACAGCCCATATGTGAAAGCACAGCAGCGTTAGCGCGTTGAAGCAAAAGTTAGAGCGAAAACCAGAGGAAGCGTCATGACAAGCGATATCACCGCCGAGCGTGCAGGCCCGGCGCCCATCCCCGTTACCAGCAAGCCCCGCATCAGCCGCAAGCGGCTGATCATGACCGGCGCGCTCATCGCCGCCGGCCTTGGCGCCGCCGCCTATGGTCAGCACTGGTGGACGCACGGCCGCTTCCTGCAAAGCACCGACGATGCTTATGTCGGCGGCGAAGTCACAGTGATTGCGCCGAAGGTGCCGGGCTACCTGGCGCAAGTGCTGGTGACCGACAACCAGCAGGTGCATGCCGGCGACTTGCTGGCCCGCATCGATGACCGCGACTACCGCGCCGCGCTGGCCAAGGCGGAAGGGGCGGTGGCCGCCCAGCAGGCGCTGCTGGCCAATCTGGACGCCACCCGCTCCTTGCAGGAAGCCGTGATCGGCCAGGCCCGGGCGGCGGTCACCGCGGTGAATGCCGACACCCTGCGCTCGCGCGACGACCAGGCTCGTTACCAGAGCCTGGCGGCCAAATCGGCCGTATCGGTCCAGAGCTCGCAAAAGGCCGACTCGGACTACAAGCAAGCTCTCGCCAACACGCAGAAGGCGCAGGCCAGCCTGCTAGCCGCGCAGCGCCAGGTGGACGTGATCAACACGCAGAAGCTGCAAGCGCAGGCGGCGCTCGCGCAAGCCGTTGCCGAGCGCGACATCGCCAAATTGAACCTGGGCTACACGGAGCTGCGCGCGCCCATCGACGGCACCATCGGCAACCGCCGCGCCCGCGTGGGCGCCTACGCCGCGGGCGGCGCGCAGCTGCTGTCGGTGGTGCCGGCGCGCGGCCTGTGGGTCGATGCGAATTTCAAGGAAGGGCAGCTTGCGCATCTGCGGCCAGGCATGCGCGCCACGGTGGAGGCCGATGTGTTGCCCGGCCGCGTGTTCCACGGCCGCGTGCTCAGCCTGGCGCCGGCCACGGGGGCACAGTTCAGCGTGCTGCCGCCGGAGAACGCCACCGGCAACTTCACCAAGATCGTCCAGCGCGTGCCGGTGCGCATCATGCTGGATGACAACGAGGCCGCGCTGGCCATGCTGCGGCCCGGCTTGTCGGTACTGGCGCAAGTCGATTCCCGCGCCGACGCGCAGGTGCAGCCATGAGCAGCAGCGTCCTGGCCGGGCCCGCGCAGGCCACGCAGCCAGTCGAGCCCGCTCAGCCGTCTGCGCCGGCGTCTTCCGCGGCCTCCATGAGCACGGCCGCCAAGGTGCTGGCCTTCGCCACCATGTGCGTGGGCATGTTCATCGCCTTGCTGGATATCCAGATCGTCTCGGCCTCGCTGCGCGACATCGGCGGCGGGCTGTCGGCGGGCACCGATGAAACCGTGTGGGTGCAGACCAGCTACCTGATCGCCGAGATCATCGTGATTCCGCTGTCGGGCTGGCTCTCGCGCGTGATGTCCACGCGCTGGCTGTTTGCCGTTTCGGCCGCGGGCTTTACGCTAACCAGCCTGCTGTGTGGCCTCGCCTGGAACATCCAGAGCATGATCGCCTTTCGCGCCATGCAGGGCTTCCTGGGCGGCTCGATGATTCCGCTGGTGTTTACCACCGCCTTCGCCTTCTTCGGCGGCAAGCAGCGCGTGATTGCCGCGGCCACCATCGGCGCCCTGGCCTCGCTGGCGCCCACGCTCGGGCCCACCGTGGGCGGCTGGATCACCGACAACTACTCCTGGCACTGGCTGTTCTTCATCAACCTGGTGCCGGGCATCTTCATCACCGTGGCGGTGCCGCTGCTGGTGCGCGTGGACCAGCCCAACTGGTCGCTGGTGCGCGGCGCCGACTATCTCGGCATGACGCTGATGGCGCTGTTCCTCGGCTGCCTGCAGTACACGCTGGAAGAAGGCCCGCGCTGGGACTGGTTTGGCGACGACGTGATTCGCACCACCGCCTGGATCTCGGGCATGGCGGGCGTCGGCTTTGTCTGGCGCAGCCTGACCTACGCCCATCCGGTTGTGGACCTGCGCGCGCTCAAGGACCTCAACTTCGCGCTCGGCTGCTTCTTCTCGTTCGTCACCGGCGTGGGCATCTTCGCCACCATCTATCTCACGCCGCTGTTCCTGGGCCACGTGCGTGGCTTCAGCGCGCTGCAGATCGGGCTGGCGGTGTTCTCCACCGGTGTGTTCCAGGTCATGTCGATCCCCGTCTATGCGTTCTTCGCCAATCGTGTGGACCTGCGCTGGCTGATGATGTTCGGGCTGGGCTGCTTTGCCTTCTCGATGTGGCAGTTCTCGCCCATCACGCATGACTGGGGCGCGCAGGAACTGTTGCTGCCGCAGGCGTTCCGCGGCATGGCGCAGCAGTTCTCGGTGGCGCCGGCGGTCACGCTCACGCTGGGGTCGCTAGCGCCGGAGCGGCTCAAGCTGGCGTCCGGGCTGTTCAACCTGATGCGCAACCTGGGCGGCGCGATCGGCATCGCCAGCTGCGCGACCATCCTGAACGACCGCACCAACCTGCATTTCCAGCGCCTGGCGGAGCACCTGAACTACAGCAACGAGGCCATGGGCGCGCTGCTGCAGGCGGTGGGCAGCAATATGGCCGCGCTGGGCCACGACGTCGCCGACGCGCAGTCCGCCGCGCTCAGGCAACTGTGGGCACTGACCTGGCGCGAGGCGCAGACGCAGACGTTTGGCGATGCCTTCCTGGTCATCATGGTGTGCTTTGTCATCGCCACCGCCATGGTGCCGCTACTGCGCAAGGCGGGGCCGCCAGCAGCGCCGTTGGCCGATGCGCATTGAGGCCTTCCACCGCAGGGAGATCGATCATGAACACCCGTTTAACTAGCGCGCTGGCCTGTGCCACGCTGTTTGCCGCCATGGCTGCCCAAACCATCCACGCCAGCACGGAGCGCCCGCGCGACTCCGGCGTGGGATGCGCCCGCGCCGACAACCGCTACTGCAAGGCGCCGCAGGGTGCGGGCGCCGGCGATACGCAAGCGCAATGGCCGGCCGCTGCGCGGCCAGCTTCATCCACCAACCCAAGGAGCCTGTGATGAAAACCAGGGAAGTCGTGTTGTGCCACCCCGTTCGCACCGCCATTGGCGCTTATAACGGTTCGCTCAAGGCGACGCCGGCGACCGAGCTGGGCGCGGCGGTCATCCGCGAGACGGTGCGCCGCTCCGGCGTCGATCCGGAGCGGATCGGCAGCGTGGTGTTCGGCAATGTGATCCAGGCGGGCAACAGGATGAATCCCGCCCGGCAGGCGGCCATCGGCGCCGGCCTGCCGGTGTCGCTGCCGGCGATGACGGTCAACCGCGTGTGCGGGTCCGGCGCGCAGGCCATTGCCAGCGCCGCCGATGAAATCTGGCTTGGCCATGTCGACGTGGCGATCGCCGGTGGCATGGAGAATATGGACCAGGCGCCCTACCTGATGCCGGCCGCCCGCTGGGGCAGCCGCATGGGCGACGCGGCACTGCAGGACAGCATGCTGCGCGATGGTCTGGTGGACGCATTCTCGGGTGAGCACTCCGGCTGGCATACCGAGGACCTGGTGGCGCGTAACAAGATCAGCCGCGACGAACAGGACCGCTGGGCCGAACGCTCGCAGAGCCGCTTTGCCCGCGCGCAGGAGCAAGGCCGCTTTGTGGAGCAGATTATCGGTGTGCCCGTGAAGGCAAAGGGCGGCACGTCCACGTTCGACGTGGATGAAGCGATGCGGCCGGACACCACATTCGAGATTCTCAGCAAGCTGCGTCCGGCGTTTCGCAAGGACGGCACCATCACCGCGGGCAATGCACCGGGGCTCAATAGCGGCGCGGCCGCCATGCTGGTCGCCGAACGATCGCTGGCCGAGCGTCTTGGGCTGGCACCGATGGCCCGGCTGGCGGCCTATGGCGTAGGCGCCGTCGAGCCGGGCTTGTTTGGCCTTGGGCCCGTTCCGGCCGTGCGCCAGGCGCTGCAGCGCGCGCAATGGGCGCTGGGCGATGTCGAGTGGATCGAGATCAATGAGGCCTTCGCGGCCGTGCCCCTGGCAGTGGCGGGCGAACTCGGATTGCCGCTCGACATCATCAACGTGGAGGGCGGCGCGATCGCGCATGGCCATCCCATCGGCGCAACCGGGGCGGTGCTCACCACGCGCCTGCTGTACGCGATGCGCGCGCATGGGCTGCGCCGCGGCATCGTGACGCTGTGCATCGGGGGCGGGCAGGGCATTGCGCTGGCGCTCGAAGCCCTGGATTAAGCGCCACCGGTGGGGGCGGCATTGCGGCGTTTCAATCCAGCTATCATGTTGAAAGTATCAAGATGCCGGAGCGGAGCCCTCAACCATGCAAAGAAAAACCTTCAGGAACATGCAATGCCCCATCGCCCGCGGGCTGGAGCGGGTTGGCGAGTGGTGGAGCATGCTGCTGATGCGCGAAGCGTTCTATGGCGCGCGGCGCTTCGACGACTTCCAGAAGAACCTGGACATCGCGCCCAATATGCTCACGCGCCGCCTCACCGCGCTGGTGGAGGAGGGACTGCTGGAGCGCCAGCAGTACTCGGAGAAGCCGCCGCGCTATGAGTATGTGCTGACGCAATGCGGGCGTGATTTCCTGCCCGTGCTGCTGGCCATGCTTGCCTGGGGCAACAAGCACTTCGCGCCGGAAGGCCCCAGCGTGGAATTGCGCGACAAGGAAACCGGCAAGGTGGTCGATCCCGTGCTGGTGGATGCCGGCACGGGCGAGCGGCTGAGCTTCAAGCGGCATGCCCTGGTGGCGGGCCCGGCCGCCGCGGACGGCATGCGCCGGCGCCTGGCATCCGCCGCTGGTTTCCTGGGGGGCGTGGAGCAAGCCGGGGAAGCGGGCGACGCGGTGCTCGCCAGCGACCTGCCGTAGGCGCTTTGCACTGTCTTTGCACTGTCTTTGCACTGTCTTTGCGCTGTTAACCACTGTTAGGCAAGTCGGACATCGATGCGGGGAACGTCATGAAGATTCTGGTCCTGGGCGCTGGCGCCATGGGTGGCTACTACGGCGCTCGCCTGATGCAGGCGGGGGCGGATGTCACGTTCCTGGTGCGGCCACGGCGTGCCCAAGCGCTGGCGAGAGACGGCCTGACCGTGCGCAGCGAGCTTGGCGATATCCGCGCCGCCGTGAAGACGGTGCTGGCCGAGCACGCCAAGGCGGATTACGACCTGGTCCTGCTGGCATGCAAGACCTATGACCTGGACAGCGCGATGGCCGCGCTGGGCCCGGCACTGTCTGCCCGCGGGGGCAAGCGCGCGGCGATCCTGCCGCTGGTCAACGGGCTGCGCGCGTATGAGACGCTGGACGCGCGCTACGGCCGCGACAGGGTGCTTGGCGGCGTCTCGTACATTGCCACCACGCTGGACGCCTCTGGCGCGGTGGTGCATCAAGGCGCGGTCGACAGGCTCATCGTGGGTGCGCGTGCCGAGTCGGCACAGGGCCTGGCCAGCGCCTTCCATGCGCTTGCCGCCAGCACGCCCGGCACGCGCGAGTTGTCACCGGACATCGACCAGGCGCTGTGGAACAAGTGGGTGATGATCTCGGCCGGCGCGCTGATGACCTGCCTGATGCGTGGTGCCGTCGGCGAGATCGTCAGGACAGTGGACGGCCGCGCGCTGATGCAGCAGGCCATGGGCGAGTGCGCGGCGGTGGCGCGTTTGTCCGGGCACGCCTTGCCCGAGCCGGTGGCTCAGGCCATGGCCGCGCGCCTGCTGGACGAGGACTCGGCCTGGGCCGCCTCCATGATGCGCGATATCGCGCAGGGCGCGCCCCGCCTGGAGGCGTACGACATCGTCGGCGACATGGCGCAGCGTGCCGCGCGGCTGGGGCATGCGGTGCCGCTGGTGCGCATTGCCTATAGCCACCTGCAGGTCTACGAAGCGCAGCGCGCCGCAGCCTAGCGCGCCGAGGCCGCCTGCGCGGCGGCCGCGCGGCGCTCCCGCGCCGCACGCCGGAACATACCCGGCCCGACGCCAAAGTACGCCTTGAAGGCGCGCCCGAACGCGGCCTCCGAGGCATAGCCGCAATGCTCGCCGATGCTGGCTGCGGAGCCGCGGTCCAGCGTCAGCAGGCGGGCGGCCATTTCCATGCGCAAGGTGGTCACGAACTGCAGCGGCGTCTCGCCGCTGAGCAGGGTGAAGCGCCGCGCGAACGTGGCGCGCGACACATTGCACACCGCCGCCAGTGACGCCACCGACCACGGCTCGGCCGGCGCGCGCAGCACCGCATCGATCGCCTTGGACAGCCGCGCGTCGGCCATCAGCGCCAGCAGGCTATGCGTGACACCGCCCTGCGCGATCAGCGCGCGCAAGAGCAGGGTCAGCAGCGCGGTGGAGAGCTGTCCGATGACCGCCGCGCCACCTGGCTCGGGCGCCTGCGCCTCGCTGCACATCATGTCGATCAGCGCATGCAGCCAGGCGCAATCGGCGCGCTGCGCGGTGGCCACGCGCAGCACCGGTGGCAGGTTGCGTAACAGCATCGTGCCCGGCAAGCCCAGCACGAACGTGCCGCACAGCATGTCCAGCGGATGCGTGTCGCCGGGCATCGTCACCTCGGTCAGCAAGCCATTGAAGCGCGTCGTCTGGGCCGGCGCGCCGGCGGCCCCTTCGGTCCCCTCCGGCAGGCTGCGCAGCGTGTGCGCGCTGCCGTGGGGGAACAGCAGCACGTCGCCCGTATCGAGCGAGATGGCCTCTTGCGCCACCAGCGCGCGCGCCCGCCCGTTCAGGATGATGTGATACGGCAGGTGGCCGGCGGGCGCCGCCGCGTTGTCCACCCGCCAGTTGCCGGCGAAGTGGCAGTGCAGGTCGACGGTGCCGGCGGGCGAAAGCATGCGCACAAGTTCGGTCAGGCTATCCATGGCGGGAACGGTGAGATCAAGACGGATACGCGGTATTGAGATGATGGAGCAAGATAATGCGACGATTATATGCGGTAAGTCGCGGCTGGCGCGCCTAGACTTCAGTCCATGGAAGCAGCGCAACAAACACAGCGCGGGTCCATCAACCAACCGGAAAGGAGTGCCGTCATGTCCCGTCTTCACACCATCAACCCCGCCGAAGCCACCGGCCAGGCCGCCCAACTGTTCGCCGCCATCAAGGGCGCCGTGGGCAAGGTGCCCAACGCGTACGCGGTGATCGGCAGCAATGCCCCCGAGGTGCTGGCCCACGCGCTGCAAACCGGCGCGCTGCTCAAGAATGCGACGCTCAGCGCCCGTGAGCTCGAAGCGATCAACCTTGCCGTCAGCGAAGCTTCGGGTTGTGACTATTGCGTGGCCGCGCACACCATGACCGGCAAGATGGCCGGCTATACCGCCGAGCAAACGCGTGCGCTGCGCGCCGGCGAGTACCCGCAAGACAGCAAGATCGACGCGCTGGTCCGCTTTGCACTGGCCGTGGCCACGACTTCCGGCACGGTGCCCGCCAACGTCGTCGCCAATGTGCGCGAAGCCGGCTACACCGATCGCCAGATCGTCGAGAGCATCCAGGCCATCAGCGCGATCCTGTTCACCAACATGATCAACCGCGTCAACGATACGGTGATCGACTTCCCCAAGGTAGCGTGAGAGGTGAGAGGTGAGAGGTGAGAGGTGAGAGAGGGCGGACGGCGGGGTGATCGTGCCCCGCCTGTTGTCTTGTTCGCGTCTATCGACATGCGGAATCTTTCGTTCCGCTGTGATGCCCCTGCTGTGGACAATGAGGATCACGAGCGTCATGCCTGTCTTTTCGGCAAGACATTAATCCGATCGATCCTACCAGCGGCCATTCATGTCCCGACCCCGATCCCTACTCCGCATTCTCGCCACCGGCCTGCTGCTCGGCGCCACGTTTCCCGCGCTGGCCGACACCGCCATCCTCAACGCCGGCTACGACGTCACCCGCGAGCTGTACCGTGAGATCAACCCCGGTTTTATCGCTAACTGGAAGCAAGCGAGTGGCGAGACGCTGGTCATCAATCAGTCGCACGGCGGATCGAGCAAGCAGGCGCGATCGGTAGCGGATGGCCTGGAGGCCGACGTGGTGACCATGAACCAGGAGACCGACATCGACATCCTGGTGCAGCGGGGCGTGGTGGCGCAGGACTGGAAGAAGCGCCTGCCGGACAACGCGGCGCCGTACTACTCCACCATCGTGTTCCTGGTGCGCAAGGGCAATCCCAAGCGCATCCTGGACTGGGAGGACCTGGGCCGCGCTGGCGTGCAGGTGATCGTGCCGAATCCCAAGACCTCGGGCAACGGGCGCTACACGTATCTGGCGGCATGGGGCGCGGCCATCCGCAAGGGCGGCAGCGAGGCCCAGGCGCGCGATGCGGTGGGCCGGCTGTTCCGCAATGTGCCGGTGCTCGATACCGGCGGCCGGGGCGCGACCACCAGCTTCACGCAGCGCCAGCTTGGCGATGTGCTGGCCACCTTCGAGAGCGAGGTGCACCAGATCCGCAAGGAGCTGGGAGACAGCTTCGAGGTGGTGTACCCAAGCCAGTCGATCATCGCCGAAGCGCCGGTGGCTGTGGTCGATAAGGTGGTGGACAAGCGCGGCACGCGCAAGGTGGCCACGGCTTACCTGCAATACCTGTGGTCCGATGCGGGCCAGGACGTGATCGCCCGCCAGTTCTACCGGCCGCGCTCTGCGGCGATGCTCAAGGCCCACGCGGCGCTGTTCCGGCCGATCCAGCTGTTCTCCGTCAGCGATGTGTTTGGCAGCTGGGCGCAGGCGCAGACCCGGCATTTTGCCGATGGCGGCGAGTTCGACAAGATTTACCAGAGCCGGCTGTAAGCCAGGCACGGGCGGCGGGTGAGTCCCGCCGCCCGCTTGCCGATGCCGTCTCCGCTATGGCTTCGGGCTCAGGCCATTCAGGTGCTTGACCAGCTTGCCCAGCGTGGTGGCCTGGATCAGCAGGCTGAACACCACCACCAGGTAAGTCACGCCGATCAGCATCTCGCGGCCGGCGAACTCCGGCAGCGATAGCGCCAGCGCGATCGAGATGCCGCCGCGCAGCCCGCCCCAGGTCATGATGGTGGCCGAGTGCGGATTGAGCCGGCGGAAATTCTGCAGCGCCAGCAGCGGGATGGCCACGCTGATGCCGCGGGCAATCAGCACCACGGGAATCGCCGCCAGCCCCAGCCAGACGATATGCAGCTGCAGCGACAGCGCGATGATCTCCAGCCCGATCAGGCCAAACAGCACCAGGTTGAGCAACTCGTCCAGCAGGCCCCAGAAATTGAACAAGTGCTCGCGGGTTTTCTCCGACATTGACTTGCTGGTGCTATGGTTGCCGATCACCAGGCCCATGATGACCACCGACAGCGGCGCGGACACGTGCACCGTCTCGGCCAGGCTGTAGCCGCCGGTGGCGAGCGCCAGCGTGATCAGGATCTCGACCGGATAACTGTCGATCCCGCGCAGCAGCATCGACGCCACATAGCCCACCACAACGCCCAGCACCACGGCGCCCAGCACTTCGCGCACCAGCGCGAGCGCCACGTGCGAAGCAGAGAATTCGGTGGCGCCGGTCGCTAGCCCCACCAGGGTCAGGAATGCCACCACCGCGGTGCCGTCGTTGAACAGCGATTCGCCCGCAATCTTGGTTTCCAGGCTCTCCGATGCGCCCGCGTTCTTGAGCACGCTGAGCACGGCGATCGGGTCAGTAGGGGAAATCAGCGCGCCGAACACCAGGCACCACAGCAGGCTGACCGGGTGGCCCAGCCACTGTGCGACATAGAAGAAGCCGAACCCGACCGCGGCGGTCGAGATCACCACGCCAACCGTGGCCAGCATGACCACGGCCCGGCGCTGCCGGCGCATGCGCGAGAGGTCGACGTGCAGGGCGCCGGCGAACAGCAGCAGGCTGAGCAGGCCGTGGAAGACCACGTCGGAGAAATCGATCTGGGCCACGAGCTTGCGGGCCTGCGCGACCATTTCAGGATGGTTGAAGCCGAGGATGGACACGCTCAGGCAGGTCACCAGCCCGACGGCGGTGATGCCCAGGGTGTCGGGCAGCTTGATGAAGCGGTGGTTGATGACGCCGAAAATGGCGATGAGGGTGAAAAGGGCGCCAGTCCCTTGGAATACAGTCATGCGGGGAGTTCTCCTTGCCTTGCGGGGCGCTGATCGTGATGTCGTGTGGATTTTATGCCACATCGACGATGCCAGTACTCAGGATATTTCCTCAAACACGCGCCAAAGCCGCTGAGCAGGCCAAAGCCGCGCGCCATGACGACGGCTGTCTCTCCCTCTCCCCTCAGGGGGTTGGGAGAGGGGAGCGCGGCAACGCAGATCCGGCTTTGTCAGCGGTTCAAGCCCCGGACCCCATTGCGCCGCCATGCGCCCTGGCCAGGCGGAACTGGCCCACCGCATCGGCCAGCTTGTTGGCTTGCTCATGCAGGAAACCGGCGGCCGCCGAGGCTTGCTCGACCAGCGCCGCGTTCTGCTGCGTTGCCCCGTCGAGCTGGCTCACGGCCTGGTTGACCTGCGTGATGCCCACGCTTTGCTCGCTGCCGGCATTCGAGATTTCGCGCAGCACCTGCTCGACCTGCTTCACGCTGGCCACGATGCTGTTCATGGTCTCGCCGGCGTCCCGCACCAGTTCCGCGCCCGAGTCCACCTTGGCCACCGATTTGCTGATCAGTCCCTTGATCTCCTTGGCGGCCTGGGCGCTGCGCTGGGCCAGCGTGCGCACTTCGCCAGCCACCACGGCGAATCCGCGTCCCTGTTCGCCGGCGCGGGCGGCTTCCACGGCAGCGTTGAGCGCCAGGATGTTGGTCTGGAAGGCGATGCCGTCGATGACACCGATGATGTCGTGGATCTTGGCGGAGGCGGTCGAGATTTCCTGCATGGTGGTCACCACGCGAGAGACGGCATCGCCCCCCCGGTTGGCGACCTGCGAGGCCGCCGCCGCCAGCTCGCCGGCGCGCACGGCGGCCTCGGCCGAGTTCTGCACGGTGCCGGTGAGCTCGTCCATGGCAGCCGCTGTCTGCTCGAGGCTGGCCGCGGCTTGCTCGGTACGCGAGGACAGGTCGATATTGCCCTGCGAGATTTCGGCGGTTGCTGTGCGAACCGATTCGCTGCTGTCCCGGATATCGATCAGCACGGTGGCGAGCTTGTCGGCAAACTGGTTGAACGCGCGGGCGATCTGCGTGACCTCATCGTTGCCGTCGGCCGGCAGGCGCTTGGTCAGGTCGCCGTTTCCGGAGCCGATTTCATCCATGGCCTCGCGCACCTGGGACAGCCGCCGGAACGCAGAGGCCGTCATGACCGAGCCGGCTCCCGCAGCGAGGAAGGCCACCGTCACCAGGGTCATGAACATGGCCTGCAGCACATGGCGCAGGCCGGCCAGGGCTTCGTCCTCATCCATGGCAACCACCAGTTCCCAGTCGGAGTTCTTGACCGGCTCCGCATGCAGCAGCTTGGTGGCGCCGGCGATCTTGACCGCGAGGGGCTGCTCGGGATCCGACAGCTTGGCCAGGACGTTCGCGCTCAGGTCGGCGGACAGGTCAGTGGCTGGCTTGAGGTTGAGCTTGGCATCCGGATGCGCCACGATGCGCCCGCTCTTGTCGGCCAGGAAGGCAAAGCTGGCGGGGGTGGGGTGGATGCCGTTGACGGTGGAGGTCACGGCGTCCAGGTTCACATCGGCGGCCACCACGGCCTTCAACTGGCCATTGGCCAGCACAGGCAGGGCCAGCGTCACCACGAGCTTCTTGGTCGCGACATCTTCATACGGCTGCGTGATGACCAGCTTGCCGGCGCTGACGGCGGCCTGGTACCACGGGCGGCCCGTGGGATCGTAGTCGGCGGGGATGCCGAGGTCGCGGGAAAACACCGCATGCTTGTCCGGGTAGCCCGCATAGGCCACGACAAAGCCGCCGGATTTTTCCAGCTGTGTGACCGCGGACATGGGATCGGTGGAAAGGCTCTCCGGCGATACGGCTTGCACCATGGCGGCCCGCGCGGTCAGCCACTCGGTGATGGCTTGCGCGTTGCCTTGGGTGATGGTGGCGAGGTTTTGCCGCAGCGCGCGTTCGTCGCTGTGCTTCGTGACTACGTAGGTGATGCCGGTGGAGGCCGACAAGGCGGTGACAACGATGGCGACACAGGTCGCCGTAATGCGTGTACGGAGCGAGAGAAGCATGCGCGTTGGGTAGGGGCGGTGGTTAAGAAAGGCCTCCGACAATTTTGTTGTCGGCCAGCATGCCCCGGCTAACGGAAGGCTGGAGGGGAACTGTAGGGCCGAAACAGCAATGTGCAGACATTTCCCCGCGCGAGTGCATGGCGGCGCCCCGCGGCGTGGTGAATACGCCGCTATTGCCCGGCGGGACGCATTTTCCGCGCCGTCCTTGCCTTAGCCGCCAACCTTAAAAAATGCCAGGAACCGACGCATGATGGGTGACAGCGCCCCGGTGCGATGCGCCACCAGCACCCGGCTGGCGGCATCCTGGCGAGCCAGTGCCCGGTACGTCATGCCGGGGATGCGGGTGCGCGCGTAGTTACAGCGGCTTCGACGAGGCCTGACCCGGCGGCCACCGCTGGCTCGCCATCTGGTATAAGCGTCGCAGACACGAATCCAGACACGAATCCAGGCCGGGGAACCCGATGGAACTGCGCCAGCTTCAGTATTTCGTCCGCGTGGTGGAACTCGGCAGCATGAGCCGCGCGGCGCTCGACCTCGATATGGTGCAATCCGCCATGAGCCAGCAGATCAGCCGGCTGGAGAGCGAGCTGTCCACCCGGCTGCTGCGCCGGACCACGCGCGGCGTGACGCCCACCGAGGCCGGGCTGGCCTTCTTCCGCGAGGCCCAGCTTGCCTTGCGCCATGCCGAGCAGGCCAAGCGCGCCGCCCACCATGCACGGCTGTCCGGTACGGTCAGCGTGGGGCTGGCGCCTACCACCGCTTCGGTCATCGGCGTGCCGCTGATGCGCGCCATGCGCGAGCGCTATCCCGATGTGCGCCTGCATATGGTGGAGAGCCTGTCCGGCCACCTCAGCGCCATGCTCAACGCCCGCCAGCTCGACCTGGCCGTGCTGTTCGACACCGTTGTGGCGCGCCGCTGGAGCGTGACGCCGCTGCTCGAGGAAACGCTGTTCCTGATCCGCTCGCGCCGTGCGCTGCCGGCCGAGGCCGAGGCCGAGGCGCCGCAGCGGCTGCGCATGGCGCAGTTGCGGGACGTGCCGCTGATCATGCCGACCGGCCTGCATGGGCTGCGCAGCACGCTCGATGCCGCCTTCGCCCGCGTGAAGATCGTGCCGCAGGTGGTGCAGGAGGTGGATTCCCTGGCCATGCTGATGGACGCCGTCGACCTCGGGTTTGGCGCCACCCTGCAGCCTTGGGCCGCGGTGGGGCGCTATGCCGATGCGCAGGCGCGTTTCCACCTGGCCGAGATCGCGGACCCCAAGGTGCGGCGCCAGAACGTGCTGTGCAGCCTCTCCGATGACGAACTGTCGCCCGCCGCGCTGGCCTTGCGCGTGGTGCTGGCTGATTGCGCCCGCGAACTGGTGCGCTCCGGCGCTTGGCGAGGTGCACGGCTGCTTGGGCCGCAGGGATGATGCACGGGCGCCCCCGGGGGTATCACGATTCGTGATGCCCCCATGCGATCCGGGGGCTTAGCAGGACGCCGGCGGGCCGCTACAGTGCGGGCATCCCCACCGGAACCCTCATCGTGCTGTCCATTACTCAAATCCGGGAGCTGTCCCTGCCGGCTTTGCCGAGCCTTGCCGGAGGCGCGCGCCCATGATCGACGTCCTGGTTATCGGCGGCGGCAATGCCGCCCTGTGCGCGGCCCTGATGGCGCGTGAAGCCGGCGCCAGCGTGCTGCTGCTGGAAGCCGCCCCGCGCGAGTGGCGCGGCGGCAACTCCCAGCACACCCGCAACCTGCGCTGCATGCACGACGTGCCACAAGACGTGCTGATCGAGGCCTATCCCGAAGAGGAATACTGGCAAGACCTGCTCAAGGTCACCGGCGGCCTGACCGACGAACGCCTGGCCCGCCTGGCCATCCGCGCCTCCTCCACCTGCCGCGACTGGATGCGCAGCCATGGCGTGCACTTCCAGCCGCCGCTGTCAGGCGCGCTGCATGTGGCGCGCACCAATGCCTTCTTCATGGGCGGCGGCAAGGCACTGGTCAACGCGTACTTCCGCAGCGCCGAAGCCCTTGGCGTGCAGGTGCGCTACAACGCCCCGGTGGACGCCATCGAGCTGGACGGCGACCGCTTCATGGCCGCCCGCATCGGCAGCGAGCGCATCGAGGCGCGCAGCTGCGTGCTGGCCGCCGGCGGCTTCGAGTCCAACCGCGAATGGCTGCGCGAGGCCTGGGGCCAGAACGCCGACGGTGACTGGCCGGCCGACAACTTCCTGATCCGCGGCACCCGCTTCAACATGGGCGTGCTGCTCAAGTTCATGATCGAAGCCGGGGCGGATGCCATTGGCGACCCTTCCCAATCGCACTGCGTGGCCATCGACGCGCGCGCGCCGCTGTACGACGGCGGCATCTGCACCCGGGTGGACTGCGTCTCGCTGGGCGTGATGCTCAACCGCAACGCCGAGCGCTTCTACGACGAGGGCGAGGACTTCTGGCCCAAGCGCTACGCCATCTGGGGGCGCCTGGTCGCGCAGCAGCCCGGGCAGATCGGTTATTCGATCATCGACGCCAAGGCCGTAGGCCGCTTCATGCCGCCGGTATTCCCGGGCGTGCGCGCCAACACGCTGCCGGAACTGGCGCGCCAGCTCGGGCTGGACGAGGCCCCCTTCATGCGCACCATCGAGGCTTACAACGCGGCGTGCCGGGTCGGCACCTTCGACCACACCGTGCTGGACGACTGCCACACCGAGGGCATTGCCCCGGCCAAGACCCACTGGGCCCGGCCGATCGATACCGCGCCGTTCTTTGGCTACGCCCTGCGCCCCGGCATCACCTTTACCTACCTCGGCCTCAAGGTGAACGAGCACGCCGCCGTGCACTTCGGCGGCAAGCCCAGCGCCAACCTGTTTGTGGCCGGTGAGATGATGGCCGGCAACGTGCTCGGCAAGGGCTATACGGCAGGTGTCGGCATGGCCATCGGCACCGCCTTCGGCCGCATCGCCGGCACCCAGGCCGCAGCCGCCGCGCTCGGGCGGCCCAGTCACAACGCATTCCAGGAAGAGCAGCATGCAACATCTTGAAGCGCTGACGCGCGAAGCGGCGGCGCTGGCCCAGGGCGCGCTGCCGCTCACCGGGGACGAGGCAGAAGTAGGCCGCGTCATGCAGATCTGCAATGCCTGCCGTTATTGCGAAGGCTTTTGCGCGGTGTTTCCCGCCATGACGCGCCGGCTGGAGTTCGGCAAGGCCGATATCCACTACCTGTCCAACCTGTGCCACAACTGCGGCGCTTGCTACCACGCCTGCCAGTACGCGCCGCCGCACGAGTTCGCGGTCAACGTGCCGCAGGCCATGGCCAAGGTGCGGGTCCAGACCTACGCCGACTATGCCTGGCCCGCCGCTCTCGGCGGGCTGTACCGCCGCGCCGGCCTGGCCACCGCGCTGGCGCTGGCAGCCGGGCTGGCGTTGTTCCTGGTGATGGTGCTTGCCATGCGCGGCAGCCTGCTGCACGCACCGCTGGCCGGCAACTTCTACGCCATCTTCCCGCACAACCTGCTGGCGGCGATGTTCGGCCTGGTATTCGGCTGCGCGGTGCTGGCGCTGGGCGTGGGCGTGACGCGCTTCTGGCGCAAGGTATCGCCCGGCGAGCTGCAAGGCGAGGCTCGCGGCCCGGCCGTCGGCGGCGCGGCGCACGATGCATTGCGGCTGCGCTACCTGGACGGCGGCCACGGCCAGGGTTGCAACAACGCGGACGACGCGTTCACCCTGTGGCGCCGGCGCTTCCACCATTTCACGTTCTATGGCTTCATGCTGTGCTTTGCCGCCACGGCGGTCGCCACGCTTTACCACTACCTGCTGGGCCTGCACGCACCGTATGCGCCCACCAGCCTGCCGGTGCTGCTGGGCACGGCAGGCGGCATCGGCTTGCTGATCGGCCCGGCGGGTCTGCTCTGGCTCAACCTGAAGCGCGATCCGCGCACCGGCGATGCGGCCCAGAAGCCGATGGACCGCGGCTTTATCGCGCTGCTGTTTTTCACCAGCCTGACGGGGCTGGCGCTGCTGGCCTGGCGCGACACCGCGGCCATGGCGCTGCTGCTGGCGGTGCACCTTGGCGTGGTGATGGCGTTGTTCCTGACGCTGCCTTACGGCAAGTTCGCGCACGGCATCTACCGCAGCGCGGCGCTGCTCAAGTGGAATATCGAAAAACGCCGGCCCAGCAACCTGGCGCTTGGCTCGGACTGAACATCAAGCATTCAAGAGACCAAGGAGAACCTCATGACAAAGCCCGGCATCCTCGCCATTTCCTCGATGCGGGACCAGTGCACCGATGCCGAATGGCAGGCGCGCGTGGATCTGGCCGCCTGCTACCGGCTGGTGGAGCTGTACGGCATGGCCGACATGATGGCCAACCATATCTCGGTGCGCGTGCCAGGCGAGGACGGCGCCTTCCTGATCAACGCCTACGGCATGATGTACGAGGAGATCACCGCCTCCAGCCTGATCAAGGTGGACCACGCCGGCAACATCCTCGCCAAGCCGGATTTCGGCGCGCTCAACTACGGCATCAACAAGGCCGGCTACGTGATCCACAGCGCCGTGCACGAAGCGCGCCCGGAAGTGGCCTGCGTGATCCACACTCATAGCTGGGCCTCCATGGCCGTATCGTCGCTGGACTGCGGGCTCTTGCCGCTCACACAGACCGCCATGCGCTTTCTCAAGATCGGCTATCACGACTACCAGGGTGTGGTGCTCGACACCGCCGAGCAGGCCTCGCTGCTTGACGACCTCGGCAAAGGCGAGGCCCTGATCCTGCGCAACCACGGCGCACTCACGGTGGGCAATACGGTTGGGGAAGCCTTCAACTGGATGCACCGGCTGGAGCTGGCCTGCCGCGCGCAGATCGGTGCGATGTCCTGCAACACACCGTTGCGCGAGGTGGGCGCCGACGTGCTGCAGGAAACCTGGAACAACTACCAGCCCGGCACGCGCCGCCCCTACGGCGTCATGGAGTGGCCGGCGCTGCTGCGCAAGCTGGACCGGCTGGATCCGAGCTTCCGCGACTGAGGCGGGGCGGCCTTCCGGCGGCGATAGCGGCTGCAAAAGTGGCTGCAAAGTGGCTGCAAAAGCGATAACGAAAAAACGAACGGAGAGAGACAACATGCACAAAAGCCCCGCACTGGCCCGCGCCAAATCGGCCGCCATCTCGGCCGCCATCTCGTTCGCCTGCGCTATCGCAGGCACGGGCGCCATCGCCGCCCCTGGCGATGACTACCCGGCCAAGCCGGTGCGCGTGGTGGTGGCCTTCACCGCTGGCGGCACCACCGATATCCTGGCGCGCAGCGTCAGCCAGGTGCTGGCGCAGAAGTTCAGGCAATCCTTCGTGGTAGACAACCGTCCCGGCGCCGGTGGCAATATCGGCACCGAGGCTGTGGTCCGCTCGCCGGCCGATGGCTATACGCTGCTGGTCAACTCGGTCGGCCCGATCTCGATCAACCAGACGCTGTACAAGCGCCTGAACTACGATCCGCTGACTGACCTGGTGCCGGTGGTGCAGATTGCCGATGTGCCCAACGTGCTGGTGGCGCATCCCTCGCTGCCGGCCAAGACGCTCGAAGAATTCGTCGTCTACGCCAAGGCCAATCCGGGCAAGCTGAACTACAGCTCAACCGGCGTGGGCACCTCGTCGCAGCTCTCCAGCTTCATGTTGACGCAGCGCATCGGCACCGAGGCCACGCATATCCCCTACAAGGGCGCGGACGCGCTCAACGATCTGTTGTCCGGCCGGGTGCAGTTCATGTTTGCCACGATCCCGTCGGTCATCGCGCATATCAAGGCCGGCAAGCTGCGCGCGCTGGCGGTCAGCAGCGCGCGCCGTTCGCCATCGCTGCCGGACGTGCCCACGGTAGCCGAAAAGGGCTTCCCCGGCTTCGAGGCCGGTTCCTGGTTCGGCGTGTTCGCGCCCAAGGGCACGCCGCAGGCGGTGATCAACAAGGTCAATCAGGCCGTCGACGAAGCGCTGCCGTCGCTGCAGGCGCAGATGGTGCGGGAAGGGGCGGATCCCGTGGGTGGCTCGCCGGAGCAGTTCGGCAAGTTCACGCAAAAGGAATACGCCAAATGGAAAGTCGTGGTGCGTGACTCGGGTGCTTCCCTGGAATGAACGTGCGCGTGAATACGAACCAGCCGGCAGTCGCGCAGCCTTTGCGCATCCTGCTGTCGGAACAAGCCTTGCAGCATTACGGCACGCCGATTGGCGAGGCGCTTGGCGGGGCTTTCGTGCCAGTGGTGGTGCCGTCGGGGCAGGGGCAAAACGATGCCCCCGGGCTGGACGCCGATATCGCCTTTGTCTCGCGCGATGTCACCGGGCTGTCCACCAAGCACGAAATCCTGCCCGCCACCCGGCGCTTTTACGATGCCATGCTGGCAAGCCCCGGGCTGCGCTGGGCGCATACGCATTCGGCTGGCGCGGACCGCGCCGTGTTTGGCGAGTTGCGTGCGCGCGGCGTGGCGGTGACGACTTCCTCCGGTGCCAACGCGGGCGTGGTGGCACAGACCGCGTTGGCGGGTGTGCTGGCGCTAGCGCGGCATTTTCCGCAGATGCTGGCGGCCCAGCATGAGCGCCGCTGGGCGCCGCTGATTGGCTCCGGGCTGCCGCGCGATCTGGCGGGGCAGACTGCCACCATCGTCGGTTGGGGCCCGATCGGGCAATGGCTGGGCAAGTTATTGCAGGTGCTGGGACTGCACGTGATCGTGGTGCGCCAGAGCGCCGTGCCGGCTGGGCCCGGCTATGAAACCGTGGTATTCGATGCGGTGCGTGGCGTGCTGCCGCGCACGGATTGGCTATTGCTGGCTTGTCCGCTGACGGCGCAAACGCGTGGGCTGGTGGACGCCGATGCGTTGGCTTTGCTGCCGGCGGGTGCCAGATTGGTGAATGTGTCGCGGGGCGAGGTGGTGGATGAGCTGGCGCTGATCGAGGCGTTGCGGGCCGGGCGCCTTGCGGGTGCTTATCTGGATGTGTTCGCGCACGAGCCGCTGCCGGCGGATTCGCCGCTGTGGACGTTGCCTAATGTCATTGCTACGCCGCATAGTGCGGGATTTTCGGATGGGAATGCAGGGCGGGTGGCTGGGATTTTTCTGGATAATCTGCGGCGTTGGCGTGTTGGCGAGGGATTGAGGAATTTGGTGGGGTGAGGGGGGTGCTGCAATTTCAACGTTAACTTCAACTTCARCTGCTTAACGTCAAGGGCAACTGCAGTTTCACCACCCCTGCGGGGCGGCGACCTACTTTTTTGTCTTGCCAAAAAAGTAGGCAAAAAAGGCGCGCCATACGGCCTAAGTGAACCTTGACGGCTCGCTTCGCATCGCGCTTGGGTGATTTCCGCCTGACGGGCGGGAATCACGGCTACAACGAATCGCTAGTTTGCCGATGCCGCAGGTCTGCTCCCCTTTCCCACTTGTGGGAGAGGGGCCGGGGGAGAGGGCGGGCGCTTGCCATTGCGATGCCCTTCGCGTTCCTGTTTGCTTCAGCCAGCGCTAACCGGCGTGAACGTCGGTACCGGCGGCCCGTCGTCCGTCGGTGTGAACGTCAGCTTCACTTCCTGCCCGATGCGCACGGTATCCAGGTCGCAATCCACGATGTTGGTCATCATGGTCACGCCTTCTTCCAACGTCACGTAGGCAATGCAGAAAGGCGTGGGGCCGGCACGGCGGGTGACGCTGAACGAGTAGATGGTGCCCCGTCCCGAGGCCTGCTTCCATTCGGTCTCGCCCATGCAGAACGGGCACAGCGTGCGCGGGTACCAGTGGGGCTTGCCGCAGGATTTGCAGTGCTTGACCAGCAGGCGGCCTGCGCGGGCGGCTTCCCAGAACTCGGTGTTGTCCGGGGCAACCTGCGGGGCTTTGAGGGGAGTCGCGGTGTAAGGTGTGCTCATCTTATTACTCCCGTTCCAGGATGACGGTGGCGCTGCCGTGGCGCGAGCCGAGGTAGCCGCCGGTGCCCTGGGCCAGGGCCAGGTCGCAGTTCTTGACCTGCACGGCGGGATGGGCTTCGCCGCGCAGCTGGCGCACCGCTTCGATCACCTTGGTGATGCCGCCGCGGTTGGCCGGGTGGTTGTTGCACAGGCCACCGCCGTCGGTGTTGAAGGGCAGCTTGCCCACGCCGGAGATCAGGTTGCCGTCGGCCACGAACTTGCCGCCTTCGCCCTTCTTGCAAAAGCCCAGGTCTTCCAGCTGCATCAGCACGGTGATGGTGAAGCTGTCGTAGATCGAGGCGTACTTGATGTCGGACGGGCGGATGCCGGCCTCTTCAAACGCGATCGGGCCGGAGATGGCGGCGCCCGACCAGCTCAGGTCGACCATGCCGCCGAGCTGGCCTTTGACGGCTTCGCCGGCGCCGCGGATTTTCACCATGGGGCGCTTGAGCTTGGCCGCGATCTCCGGGCGGGCGACGATCAGCGCGCCGCCGCCGTCGGACACCACGCAGCAGTCGAGCTTGCGCAGCGGATCCGAGATCATCGGCGAATTCAATACGTCCTCCACCGTCACCACATCGCGCAGCATGGCGTGGGGATTGTGCTGCGCATGGTGCGAGGCCGCCACCTTGATCCAGGCAAGCTGTTCGGCGGTGGTGCCGTACTGGAACATATGGCGCATTGCCACCATCGCGTACAGGTTCACGGTCACCGGGCTGAACGGCGCCTCGAACGGCTGGTCGGGCAGGTTCGCGCCCCAGTTGCGCGCCTGCGTGCCGCTCGAGCCTTCCGAGCGCGGGCGGCCTGCCAGCGTGATCAGCGCCACATTGCACTTGCCGGCGGCGATAGCCTGCGCGGCGTGCGAGACGTGGACGATATACGCCGAGCCGCCGGTATCGGTGGAGTCGACGTGGCGCACCTTCAGGCCGAGGTAATCGACCATATTGAGCGCGCCAAGGCCAGGCGCGTCACCCGCGCAGAAATAGCCGTCCACGTCCTGCAGGGTGAGGCCGGCGTCTTCCAGCGCGCCCTTGGCGGACTCGGCGTGCAGTTGCGCGACGGATTTGTCCGGTGCCTTGCGGGTCGGGTGCTCGTAGGCCCCGACGATATAAGCCTTGCCATTGATGCTCATGGGTCTCCCTGGTTGTTGTCCCGGATACGTTGGTGTGCGGTGATGACTATGGACTATGGACTATGGACTATGGATTAAAGACTATGGCTATAACCCAAGTCTTGCGTTCTTGCTTGTTGGCGCGAGCGTCAAGGTGCGCGCCCGTACTGCTCGCGCAGGTCGCGCTTGAGCACCTTGCCGATGGCGTTGCGCGGCAGTTCCTGCGACAGCTCCAGCGCGGCCAGGCGCTGCATCTTCTCTAGCCGGCCATTCACCCAGTCCAGCAGCGCAGCGGCTTGGGCGGTGGCGCCGGGCCGCAGCACCACGAAGGCGACGGGCGTTTCGCCCCAGCGCTCCGAGGGCACGCCGACCACCGCCGCGTCCGCGATGTCGGGATGCCCGAGCAGCACCGCTTCGATGTCGCTCGGGTAAATGTTGAAGCCGCCCGAGATGACCATGTCCTTCTTGCGGTCCATCAGGATGAGGAAGCCGTCGGCGTCGAAGTAGCCAACGTCGCCGGTGCGGATAAAGCGCTTGCCGGTGGCGTCGAACCACTCGGCCTCGGCGGTCTTCCCGGGGTGATTGTGGTAGCCGGACATCATCGCGGGGGAATGCCCGACGATCTCGCCTGGGGTGTCGCGCGGCGCATCGGCGGGGAGCTCGCACCCTTGATCGTCCAGCAGCCGCATATCGGTGTCCGGCGAGGGGCGCCCCACCGTATGCAGCTTGTCCGGGTGCTCATGCGCGCGCAGCTCGCAGCGCCCGCCGCCCTCGGTCATGCCGTAGTACTCGATCAGCGAGCCGGGCCAGCGTGCCAGCACCTGCGCCTTGAGCGCGGCGGCAAAGGGCGCGCTGGTGCAGAACTTATAGCGGAACGATGACAGATCGGTGCCGGCAAAGTCGGGGTGGGCCAGGATGCGCTGGTATTGCACCGGCACCAGCATGGTATGGGTGACGCGGTGCCGTGCGGCAAGCGCCAGGTACTGGCCGGCATCGAACTTGCGCATCAGCACCACGGTGCCACCCAGCGACAAGGTGGGGAACAGGCTGACCAGTGTGGTGTTGGAGTACAGCGGCGTGGATAGCAGCGCCACGGTGTCCGGGCCATAGCCGCCCTGGGTGGCGCGCTGCACGTGCGACGAGCGCATGCCGAACGGCTGGATGATGCCCTTGGGCACGCCGGTGGTGCCGGATGAATAGATCAGGTTGAAAGCCCAGTCGGGCTGCACGTCGACCGGAGCCGGACGGGCATTTTCGGAGGCCAGCCACTGGCTGAAGGCAAGGCCCGCGCGGCTGTCGTCCAGCGCGATGCAGGGAATGCCTAGCTCGGCCTCCAGCCCGTGCAGGGCCTCGCGCGTGCTGGCATCGATCAACAGCCGGCGCGCCCCCGAGTCCTGCACCATGCCGCGCAGCGTCTGCGGGTTGAGCGAGGGCGACAGCGGCGCCACCGCCACGCCCGCCCGCAGGCTGCCGAGGAAGGCGGCGACGTATTCGATCGAAGTGGCCGCGCAGATGGCGACGGCGCCTTGTGCCGGCACACCGTCCCGCTGCAGCGCGGCGGCAACGCGGTCGGCAAGCCGGTTGAGGCTGGCGAAATCCACGCTGCGTTCGTCCAGCACCACGGCCGGATGCCGCGGCCGCAGCGCGGCTTGGGCGTCGACGAGGGCGGCGAGAGGGGTGAAGTCAGTGCTTGTCGGTGACATAGGGCTGCCGTTGGGCTCTTGGGGTGCGCTTGGATGTCTCATTCATGGCTGGCTGGCCTGCCGCCGCTGTGAAAGAGTGTCGCGCCTTGTGCCGGGTTCGACAATTTGGCTTTTTGGAAGAGGGGCTTGCCGGGAATGGTTGTTGCGGCGCACAAACTGGCGCGGAGGCAAGCGAGCGGGCAAGCGAGGGGAGGGGCGCTGCGGAGGGAGACGAAGAGAAAACCAGCTTGCGGGGTGGCCCGCGATGGCGCCACCCTATGGCCGAATCAACCTGTGAGGGAATCAGCCCATGGCCAGGGCCGCTGCGCTCATCTGCTGCTCGGGCGAGGCCTTTTCCATGGCCTTGACCAGCGCGCCACTGGCGCTGGATATCGCACCGGAAATCGAACCCATGGCCTGGTTCAGCGCTGCCAGGCGAACCTGCTTCTGGTCGGCGGAGAGGTTCTGGGCCGAGGCCACGGCTTGCAGTTCCTGCTGCTTGCGCGCCAGCTCTTCGCGCAATTCACGGATTCGCTTGAGCAGCTCCTTGGCCGTATCCGGCAGGTTGCTGTTGTCGATATCGCTGTTGCGGCCGCTGGAGCCGGCCGGCTTGCCTGCCGCCAGCGTGCGGCCAGCCGATGAGAGATCGACATGGATGCCATCGGATGACTTGCCGCCGCCCGACTGGCTGGCGGGCGCTGCCTGGCTGGTGGTGGCAAGGCTGGCTGCGCCGGCCAGGGCCGTGGCGGCCGCAAACTGGCCGCCGGTGGAGGACGCCGGATCGATCGTGCTCATCGGATTTGTTCCTTCGGGTAGTGCGCGAACGCACGGGAGGCGGCCGCGCGCGGCGCACCTGGGTACCCGGGTTTAACGAACACGTGAAGCAGATCTGTAGGGCAATGCAGGTAATTTTGTGATGTCGGCGGCTCTGGGTGCGGCAATAAGTTAATTGAGCGCCTCAAAAAGCCGATGCCACGGGACGCGCCTTGCGATAAAGGATGAGGGTGGCCAGCAGCCCGCATGCCGCGGCAAAGCTCATCCAGTAGCCCGGCGCGGCCTTGTCGCCGGTCATCTCGATCAGGTAGGTCGAGACCGCCGGCGTAAAACCGCCAAACACCGCCGTGGCAAGGCTGTAAGCCAGCGAGAAGCCGGCCACGCGCACCTCCACCGGCATCACCTCGGTCAGGGCCACCACCATGGCGCCGTTGTACATGCCAAAGAGGAAGGACAGCCACAGCAGCACGACCAGCATGCGCTCAAAGCTCGGCGCGCCCGCCAGCCACGACAGCGCGGGATAGGCGGTGACCAGCGCGATGGCCGAAATGGCCAGCAGGATAGGGCGGCGGCCAATGCGGTCGGACAGGGCACCGCCGATGGGCAGCCAGATAAAGTTGGAAATGCCTACGCAGAGCGTGACAACAAGGCTGTCGGCCGTGCTGAGCTTGAGCACTGTCTTGCCGAACGTGGGCGTATAGACGGTGATCAGATAGAAGGTGGTGGTGGTCATTGCCACCAGCAGCATGCCGGCGAGCACCGTGCGCCAGTTGCGCAGCATGGAGTCGAATACCTCGCGCGTGTTCGGATGGTGCCGGCGGGTACGGAACTCCTCGGTCTCCTGCAGCGAGCGGCGCAACACGAAGAGGAACGGCACGATCAGGCAGCCGATAAAGAACGGAACGCGCCAGCCCCATGCCCCCAGTGCATCGGCCGTCAGCCAATGGTTGAGCCCGAAGCCGAGTCCGGCTGCCACCACGATGGCGATCTGCTGGCTGGCCGACTGCCAGGCGGTATAAAAGCCCTTATGGCCCGGCGTGGCCATTTCGGCCAGGTAGACCGATACGCCGCCTAGCTCCGCGCCCGCCGAGAAGCCCTGCAGCAGCCGCCCGATCAGCACCAGCACCGGCGCCAGCACGCCGATGCTGGCATAGCCAGGCACGAGCGCGATCAGGATGGTCCCGCAGGCCATGAGCGACAGCGTCACGATCAGGCCCTTGCGGCGTCCCACCTCGTCGATGTAGGCACCCAGCAGGATGGCGCCGAGCGGGCGCATCAGGAAGCCTGCGCCAAACACGGCGAAGGTCAGCATCAGCGAGGCGAACTCGCTGTTTGCCGGAAAGAAGGTGTGGGCAATGTAGGTGGCGTAGAAACCGAACAGGAAGAAGTCGAACTGTTCGAGGAAGTTGCCGCTGGTAACCCGCAGGACCGCGCCCAGCTTTGAGGATCCAGGCACTGCCGCGCCTGCCATTTCCGCTTGCATCGCCGGTCTCCTTCGCCACGCCGTCCCGGCTATCCGCCGCCTTTCGCGAAAGGTCGGCTAGCCTGCGCGGGCGCGCTTGTGCTGGTCAATATATGTCTTGCAAGCCGCCAGCGCCAGTCCCGCATGTGTGAGGCGCGAGCGGCGAGGCACACGCCCCCGGTGCCTCGCCCGATACTCACGCGCCGCGAAACACGGCGGGGCGTTTCTCCACGAAAGCGCTGGTGCCTTCCCGCGCGTCTTGCGAGGCCGCGGCGATCATGAACTGCATCGCCTCCACCGCCAGCCCCTCGTCGATGGGCAGGTTGATGCCGCGGGTGACCGCGCGCAGCGACGCGGTGACCGCAATCGCGGAATGCCGCGCGATCCGCTCGGCCAGCCGCAGGCAGGCGGGCAGCAGGTCGGCGGCGCTCACCACCTCGTTGAGCAGGCCGAACCGCAATGCGCTGTCGGCATCGATGGCCTCGCCGGCAAGGATCATTTCGTTTGCCCGCTTGCGGCCCACGTGACGCGGCAGGCGCTGTGTGCCGCCAAACGTGGGCGGGAAGCCCAACTTGATCTCAGGCTTGGCAAAGGTGGCATGCCCGGCCGCGATGGCCAGGCTGCAAGCCTCCACGATCTCGCAGCCACCGCCGAAGGCCAGGCCATTGACCGCAGCGATGACCGGCTTCGGGAACGTTTCGATGCGCCGCGTCATGGCTTGTCCCTGCAGCAGGAAGCGGCGCTGCGCTTGCTCGGGGGAGGCCGCGATGTCCGGCGCGAAGCCGGCAATGTCGGCCCCCGCGCTGAAGGCCCGCGAGCCGCGGCCAGTCAGGATCACGCAGCGCACGGCGGGATCTGCCTCGATCGCATCGAGCCGGGCCATCAGCGCGTCGATCAGCGCGTAGCTCAGGGCATTGAGCTTGTCGGGGCGGTTCAGCACCAGCAATGCATGCTGGCCGGATCGTTCGTAGCACACCAAATCGTTTGCGTTGGTCATGTCGGATAGGTTGTTCATCTTCAGCGGGTCCTGGTTGTCTTGTTGTGTTGTTGTTTTGTTGTTTTGTTGTTTTGTTGTCCTGATTGGTTGCAAGGCTGGCCGGTATGGCTAGTCGATTGTCCGAACGGCGATGCGCGCCGGGCGGCCGCGAAAACCGGAGACAAAGACCACGGCCTCCTGCCTGGCGCAAAAGCGCTCGCCGCTCGCCAGTACCGTGTCGCGGCAAGCCGCATCCAGCATGGCTGACTGCTGCGTGAGCCACACGCTGCCCTCTACGCAGATCAGGTAAGATCCCAACCCGAGCGGGATCCGCAGCGCATCCGGGCCGAGGATCCAATTGCCTTGTCTTGTGCTCACGATCGCCTCCTGGCTAGCCCGCCAATTTCTGCAACGGTGCTTGTATTCTTGCGGGGAACAGCCAACCCTGCCCGGAAGCCTTTTCATGAGGGGTATGCCTGGCTGTCATGACAATCCTGAGCCGAGCCTCCGCCAATGCGTTGCGCGCCATGTCGCTTGAAGCCCTGCGTGGCTTCGAATCCGCCGCGCGCCACCTCAGCTTCACCGCCGCCGCCGAAGAACTCTTCATCACCCAGTCCGCCGTCAGCAAACAGGTCAAGAGCCTCGAAGACGTGCTCGGCACCGCGCTCTTCCTGCGCGGCGGCAAAGGCCTGAGCCTGACCCCGGAAGGCCGCCAGCTCTACGAAGCGGCGCGCCTGTCCATCGGCCAGCTCGGCGCGGCCATCGACCGCCTGCTTGCCGTTGACCGCATTTCCATCGCCGTCACCACCACGCCGTCCTTCGCGTCGCTCTGGCTGGTGCCCAAGCTTGCCCGCTTCCAGGCCGCCGAGCCCGGCATCGACGTGCGCATCGACGCTTCCGAGCCCATGCTCAACCTGGAGCGCGACAGCATCGACCTCGCCATCCGCCTCAACACGCAGCCCGCCGGCCCCGACGGTCCGCGCCCGCTGCTGCAAGAGCGCCTGATGCTGGTCGCCGCGCCCGCCGTGGCCGCGCGCATTGCCGACGCCCGGCAGATACTCGATACGCCGCTGCTGGTGTTCCATGACCCCGGCGCCCGCTTTGACTGGATGTCATGGACGCAGTGGTATCAGCGTCTCGGGCTGATGCGCTCGTCCAAGCAGGCATGCCTGTACTTCTCGCAGTACGCGCACGTGCTGAATGCCGCCGCGCAGCAGGCGGGCATTGCGATTGGGCGTACGCCGATGGTGTTGCCGATGCTCAAGAGCGGGCAGTTGCAGGTGGTGCTGCCAGAGCATGTGGCTGACGGGCCGACCTATCAGATCGTGACGTCCAGCGTGGTGCGGCCCGGGGTGGAGCGGTTCCGGGCCTGGCTGGAGGCGGAATTGGCGGGGGAGGTGATTGGGTGAGGGCGGTCGCAGGGGAATACCAAGCGCCCTTGCGGCTAGTTAGGGAAGCACTGCGCCGCTCTTCTCCGGCATTCGCAAATAGAAGTTAATTCAATTAATAATATTAATTTAATTTTCGTGATTTTTTTGCTTTTTATAAATTGATTTTATTAATAGAAACCCAGACCTGCAGCGCTAAATGTCTCGGTCGTTTACGAAACCATGTGAATGGAAATCAGCTCGATTGAGCGCGGACGCCGTCAAGCCAGACTTCGGTGGGGTATAGGGCAGCGGATTTCCCGCCGTTATCCAAGCGGTGCAACGGGGCCGGCGGCGTGGCGCATCAGCTTGGCACCTTGTCACCAACCTCGTAAGTTGTGGCTGAGATAAAACAGGAGAATCATGGGTCGTATCCGTCTTGCCGGGCTGTTCCTGGCGTTGTGTTCGTTGGCTGGTTGTGCGGTCGTGCAGAAGCCAATTCCTGCTTCCGCGAAGCTCTTTGATGATCGGATGAGCACGGTCGCGGTGGCAGTGCAAAAGCTGCCAGAACCTAACCAGAGCATGATCGGGGCGCAGGGGATCCTTGACTACGCCATCAACAAGGCCAATGCACAGGCAATCGTGGAGCGTTTGCAGCGGCAAGACTTCTCGCTGGTAAAGGAGCTCCCGCAGGAGCTGGCGAAGGGGCTGGAGTCCCGCCAGGTCAAGGTCGTGCTGGTGGCGGCTCCTGTGGATACGGAGCAGTTGAAGAAGTTCACGGAAGGTTCCGGCGACGGTATTGCGGAGATGGACTACCGGCCTTTGGCCAAGCAGTATGGCGCGGATCGGTTGCTGCTGGTGGCGCCGCGCTGGCTGGGCACGTCGCGCAGCTACTATGGGTTCATGCCCCTGGGAGCGCCGCAGGGCTATGTATCGCTGGTGGGACAGCTGATCGATCTGCGTACCAATCGGCTGCAATGGTACGAGCCGGTGGCAGTCAACACGCCCGTGACCGGCGAATGGGATGACGCGCCGGAATATAGCAACCTGATGAAGTCGGTGGACGCGAGCACGCGGGCTGCTACCTCGAAACTGCGCGCGGCGCTATTCATGGAGCAGATGACGACGGCCACAAGCGCCGCCGTGTCGTCAGGTGCCACGGCGCAGTAGGCATCAGCCATCCTGCCGCGCGCGCGTGCCGCGGCAGGGTGCTTGCGCGCTGGCGCCCATCATCGAATGGGTGCCAGGAATTCGCTGACCGGGGCCGCAACAAGGCCCGTTTGCTTTTTCCTTTCCAATCCCTGGTGACGCCATCCTAGGGTAATCCCCAGTATGCCGTATCATCACGCCCGGGCGTCGCGCTGCCGGGCGTTTTGCCGTCTTCGGGCCGCGAGCGTACCCCATCGCACTTTTTCAGGAAATCCGGGACAAAGCCAAGGTGCGCCGGCAGCCTGCCGGGCGCCAGATCGCCACCCCGGGGTGCGGATTTGCTCACATTGAATAAGCAGGGGCCACTGATAAGTGGCTTCGGAGACATCCGGACGCTTTGTCGGGGCGCCCGGATTGCCAGGTATTGCAGGAGTTGCTTTTGTCCATGAACGAAACCCAGCGCAGAACTGAGGTTGACCTGATTCGCGGCATCGCGCTGATCTTCATCGTGGTTGACCATGTGAACGGCAGCGTGCTGGCCGATTACACCATCCGCAATTTCGCGTTCTTCGATGCGGCGGAGATCTTCGTCTTCCTGGCCGGTTATTCGGCGGGGGCGGCCTACGTCGCCATGGAGGCGCGGCACGGTGCCTCCGCCGCGCAGAACCGCCTGATCCGCCGTAGCTGGGAGATCTACAAGGCGTTCGTGCTGACCGGCATGCTGATGCTGGTGTTCGGCCTGTTGCTGGCGCTGGCCAAGGTGCCGGCGCCCGCGATCCGGTCCACCGAGGCGCCGATCTTCATGGCGCATCCGTTGAGCACGCTGATCGAGGTGTTCAGCGTGGCGCGGCAGCCTTTTGTGTCGGACGTGCTGCCGATGTACGCGGTCTTCATCCTGTTTGCGCCGCTGGCGATCCGCATGGCGCGCGCGGCGCCACTGACGTTTGTCGGCGCCAGCGGGCTGCTGTGGCTGATGGCGCCGATGCTCACGCCGCTGCTGCCCAGCAGCGATGGCAACGGCTGGAGCTTCAACCCCTTCGCATGGCAACTGCTGTTTGGGCTGGGCCTGATGGCGCGCCTGCGCCCCGATGTGATCCTGCCGCGCCAGGCGCTGATGCGCTGGATGGTGACGGTGCTCGCCGTGGCGGTGACGCTGGCCGGCGTGCTGCTGGCTTACCTGTGGATGCGTCCGCATGTGTACGAGCCATGGCTGCCCGCCTGGCTGCCGACCATGGTCTTCCCGCTGCCCAAGAAGAGCCTGGCGGCGCTGCGCATCGTGAGCTTCCTCGGGCTGGCCTGGCTGTGCTATCTGGCTGTCCGCGCGGGCTGGGTAGCGCGGCTGGCGTCGGTGATGGGGCCGGTGGTGCAGATTGGCCGCCATAGCTTGTTCTGCTTTGTCTTTGGCGCCGTGGTGTCGGTGGTGATCGAGGGCTTTACCTATGGCATTGCCGGCGGCCGGCCGTCGCGGCCGATCGCGCTGGGCGGCGATATCGTGGCCGTGGCGCTGCTGCTGGTGATTGGCGGCTGGTATGGGCGGCGCAAGGAAGGGCGCAAGGAAGAGAGAAGGGAAGCGCGGAGGGAAGAAAGAAAGGACGTGCAAAAGGCTGCCGCCTAGGCAGCCTTTGCGGGTTTGTGTTTGTGCTTGTGTCTATGCCTGCATGCGATTACGCAGTCATTCCTTGATGTCCGCCTGGCGGATCACCTGCTTGTACTTGTCCAGCTCCGCGCGGATAAAGGTGCCGAACTCCTGCGGGTTGCTGACGATGGGATCCACCCCGAGCGTCTTCAGCCGGCTTGTCACCTCCGGCTGCACCATGGCCTTCTGCAACGCGGCGTAGAGTTTGTCGATCACCGGCTTGGGCGTCCTGGCTGGTGCCAGGATGCCGTACCAGCCTGAGGTCTGGAACTTGGGAAACCCCTGTTCGGCAAAGGTGGGTACATCCGGCAGGTCCGGCTGGCGCGTTGCGCGGGCAATGGCGATGGCGCGCAGGTTGCCGCTGCGCACGTGGGGCATGGCGGATGCCGCGGTATCGAAGATCATGTCGACCCGGCCCGCGATCACATCAGGCAGCAGCCCCGATCCTCCCTTGTAGGGCACATGCAGCAAGTCGATCCCGGCCTGGCCGCGAAAGATCTCGCCGGACAGGTGCGGCGGCGTGCCGCTGCCGGCGGAGCCGTAAGTCAGCTTGCCGGGGTTGGCCTTGGCGGCCGCCAGCACATCCTTCAAGGTCTTGTAGGGCGTATGCGTGTTGACCACCAGCAGCGTTGGCGCCGACGCCAGCAGCGACACCGGCTCGAAATCCTTGATCGGATCGTAGGGCACCCGCGCATACAGGTTGGGGCTGATGGCGTGCGAGGCAATCGAGCCGAGGAACAGCGTGTAGCCGTCCGGCGCGGCATGGGCCGCGGCTTCCGCGCCGATCATGGTGCCGGCGCCGGGGCGGTTGTCGATGATCACCTGCTGGCCGAGCGCGTCGGACAGTTTCTGGGCGATCGGACGCGCCACATTGTCGTTGCCGCCCCCGGGCGGGAAGGGCACGATCAGCTTGATCGGGCGGTTGGGGTAGTCATCGGCGCGGGCGGCGGCCGGCACCACAGCGAGGGCGGTGGCGGCCATGGCCAGCGCGGCTGCCGCCAACGCGGGAAATCGTCTTGCAGTCATCTTGTCTCCTCCCCCGTTGCCAGGGTGGGTTAGGTCTGTCTTTTCGTGCTTTCTGCGCTTTTTGCGCTTCTCGTTTTAGCCAGTGCCCGATGGAATCAGCTTTCCGAGACCACCACCGGCCGCCCCGTGAGCGGATAGCTGGGGTCGCTGTAGCCCGGCGTGGACGCGTGGCCGGGGCGCACCAGGGCGTCGATCATGGCTTCCTCTTGCGGCGAGATCTCCACGCCCACGGCGCCGAAGTAGTCCTCGAACTGGGCCAGCGTGCGCGGCCCGGCAATCACCGAACTGATGATGGGGTTGGCGAGCACCCAGGCGGTGGCGAACTGGCCCAGCTTGAGCTCGCGCGCCTGCGCATGCTGCTTCAGCGTCTGCGCGATCACCAGCGACTCCTCGCGGAACTCGGTCTCCATCATGCGGCGGTCCGCGCGGCCGGCGCGCGAGTCCTGCGGCGGTTGCTGGCCGGGCAGGTACTTGCCCGTCAGCACGCCACGCGCGATCGGGCTGTAGGACACCACGCCCAGCCCGAAATGCTCGCAGGCCGGCAGGATCTCCACTTCGGGCATGCGGTTGAGCAGGTTGTAGTAAGGCTGGCAGACCGCCGGGYGGGGCACGTTGAGCGTGTCGCACAGGCGCGCGATCTCAGCGATGCGCCAGCCGCGGAAGTTCGACACGGCCCAGTAGCGGATCTTGCCGGCGCGGATCAGGTCGCCCATGGCGCGCACGGCTTCTTCGAGGTTCTCGCCGGCGTAGTCGCGGTGCAGGTAGAGGATGTCGAGATAGTCCGTGGCCAGGCGGCGCAGGCTGTCTTCCACGGCGCGCATGATCCAGACGCGCGAGTAGTGCGAGTGGTTGGGGGCAGCCTGCATCGGGTTGCCCAGCTTGCTGGCCAGGACCCAGTCCTGGCGATCGCCCGCCAGCAGCTTGCCCACCATCGTTTCCGATCCGCCCAGGCTGTACATGTCGGCGGTATCGATGAAATTGACGCCATGCGCGCGGGCGCTGTCGACGATGCGGCCGGCCTCGGCCTCGTCGGTCTGGTCGCCAAACATCATGGTGCCCAGGCACAGGGCGGACACCTGCAGGTTGCTGGCGCCCAGGCGCCGGTATTGCATCTTGAAGTGAGACATCTCGAATCTTCCAGGAGAGAAATAAATGCGATGCGGGCCAGTTGTGGCCGGTTGCGGCTTACTGCGGCTTACTGCGGCTTATTGCGCCTGCTTGAAGCGCGCCGCCAGCGCGTCGGTGGCCAGGCGCAACAGGGTCATGTCGGTGCCCACGGCGACAAAGCGCGCGCCCATGTCGATGTACTGCTGGCCCTGCGCTTCGGTGGTGAGGATGCCGGCGGCCTTGCCGTTGGCGCGGATGCGGCGGATCGCGGCGGCGATGGTTTCCTGCACCTCGGGATGCTGGATGTCGCCGAGGTGGTTCATGTCGGCGGAGAGATCGCTCGGGCCGATAAACACACCGTCCACGCCGTCCAGCGCGCAGATCGCGTCGACGTTGCGGATGGCTTCCATCGATTCGAGCTGCACCAGCACGCAGGTCTGCTCCTGCACGTTATGCAGGAAATCCTTGATGCGGCCAAAGCCGCCGGCGCGCGTGCCGCTGGCCACGCCGCGCATGCCGCCCTTGGGAAAACGGCTCCATGCCACGGCGTTGGCGGCTTCCTCCGCGTTTTGCACATAGGGCAGCAGCAGCGTTTGCGCGCCGATGTCCAGGCAACGCTTGATCCACAGCATGTCGTTCCAGGGCGGGCGCACCACGGGATGGCTCTTGGTGCCTTCGGTGGCCATCAATTGCGTGTGCAGGGTGGAGATGTCATTGGGGGCATGCTCCATATCGAGCAGCAGCCAGTCGAACTGCGAGCGCGCCACCAGTTCCACCACCTGGTAGGAAGACAGCGAGCACCACAGGCCAATCTGCGGCTGGTCGGCGAGGATGGCTTGCTTGAAGGCGTTGACGGGAAGTTGCATGGAATGTCTCCGGGGGTTCGGTTGTTGAAGGTGCGGCCATGTACTGGCGTGCTGGCGTGCGGGTGCGCGGGGGCGCTCACATGTCCAGCTTCAGGCCGCTCTCGCGGATCAGGTCGGCCCAGCGTGTTTTCTCTTCGCGGATAAACGCCTGCGTGGCTTCGGGCGTATTGCCGACCGGCTCCGCGCCGAGCTGCGCCAGGCGCTGGCGGATCTCGGGCTGCTGCAGGATGCGCACCACATCGGCGTTGATCTTGCGGATCACCTCGGGCGGGGTGCCGGCGGGCGCGAGCATGCCCTGCCAGCCGCCGGCGGTAAAGCCCGGCACGGCCTCTGCCACGGTCGGCACGTTAGGCCACTCGGGATTGCGCTCGCGGCTGGTGAAGGCCAGCACGCGCAGCTTGCCGCCGCGCACATAGGAGGCGCTGGCCACCATGCTGTTGAACATCAGGTCGGCCTGGCCGCCCATCACGTCCACATTGGCTTGCGCGCCGCCCTTGTTGGGCAGGTAGAGCCAGTCGATGCCGAGCTTGCGGGCAAACTGCAGGCCGGCCAGGTGCGGGCCGCTGCCGATGCCGGTGGTGGCCCAGTTGAGCTTGCCCGGATGCGCGCGGGCGTAGTCCACCAGCTCCTTGAGCGAGTTCGCCTTGGTCTGCGGCGAGACCAGCAGCATGTAGGGCGAGTAGGTCAGCGTGACCACCGCGCTGAAATCCTTGATCACGTCGTACGGCAGGTTCTTGTAGGCCACCGGCGCGATCACGAAGTTGGACAGGTCGCCCAGCAGCAGGGTGTAGCCGTCGGGCGCGCTCTTGGCGACGTTGTCGGTGCCGATATTGCCGCCGGCGCCGGTGCGGTTCTCCACCACCACGGGCTGTTTCCAGGTCTCCTGCAGCTTGCTGCCAAGCAGGCGGGCCAGCACGTCGGAGGCACCGCCCGGCGCATAGGGCACCACCACGCGCACCGGGCGCTGCGGCCAGGGCGCGGGGCCATCGGCGCTGGCCGGCGGCGCCAGCGCGGTGAGCGATGCGGCCGCCAGCAGGGTGATCCATTTGCGCAGCATGGTTGTCTCCTTCTTCGTTTTCGGGTTTTTCAGGCGGCTTGCGGCGGCTTTGGCGCCATCGCAATCGCCTGCAGCATGGCTTCGGTCATGCTGCGCGGATCGGCCACGCCCTTGCCGGCAATGTCGAACGCGGTGCCGTGGTCCACCGAGGTACGCACCGCCGGCAGGCCGATGGTGACGTTGACGCCGGCTTCCAGCCCCAGCACCTTGACCGGCCCGTGGCCCTGGTCGTGGTACATCGCCACGACCAGGTCGAAGTCGCCGCGGGTGGCGCGGTAGAAGAGGGTGTCGGCCGGCAGCGGGCCATCCACCAGCCAACCGCGTGCACGGCAGGCAGCCACGGCGGGGGCGATCTTCTCGGCTTCCTCGCCGCGCCCGAACAGGCCGTTTTCGCCGGCGTGCGGGTTGATGCCGCACACCGCCACGCGCGGCTGGGCGATGCCGCTCTTTTGCAAGGCTTGCACGCCGCGCGCGATGGTGCGCTCGACCAGGCCAGCATTGATCTTCTCCACCGCATCCAGGATGCCGATGTGCGTGGTGACATGGATCACCCGCAGGTTCGGCGCCAGCAGCATCATCGAGACTTCCTCGGTGCCGGTGAGCGCGGCCAGCATTTCGGTGTGGCCGGGGTAGCGGTGGCCGCCCAGGTGCAGGGCCTCCTTGTTGAGCGGCGCGGTGCAGATCGCATCGACTTTGCCGGCCTGCACGAGTTCGACTGCGCGCGCGATATAGCGGTAGGCGGCATCGCCGCAGGTGGCCGAGACCTTGCCGTAAGGCGTGTCGGCGGGGATCAGCGCCAGGTCGATGCAGGCGAGGGTGCCGGGCTCGAACGTGGCTTCGCCGGGGTCGGTCACTCGCGCGATGCGCAGCGCGGTGCCGGTGCGGCGGCAGGCGTCTTCCAGGCGCGCGGCGTCGCCCACCACGAAAGGCTGGCATTGCGCATAGAGCGTGCCGTCGGACAGGCATTTGACGATGATCTCGGGGCCGACGCCGGCGGCGTCTCCCATGGTGATGGCAATTCTCGGTCGATACATGGAGGGCTCGCTGAGGCGGGGGGTGGCAGGGCTGGCCTGCTCCGGATGCGTGGGGCTGGCGCGCATGGCATCGGCAGGAGACGCCGGCGCGGTGGTCTGGCGCAGGTGCGCCATGCAGGCCAGCAGCGTGTCGCGCTGGCCAAAGGCGCCGGCCTTGATGCAGACCGGCACGGTATGGTTGTCGTGATCGAAGCCAGCCGCGCCAGCCGCACCCGTTGCGTTGCGCAGCTGCGCGCGGGCGCTGGTCACGCCGGGCACCAGTGCGCGCACGTTGGTGAGCTGGCTTACGCCCAGCATTTCCAGCACGGCGCGCGCGCTTTCCCCGCCAGACAGCACCAGCCCAGCCGCCACCTGCGCCATCGGGGCGGCAAAGCGGGCCAGCGCGGCGCACAAGGTGCTGCCGTCCAACGCCGGGTCGGCCGGGCCTTCGACGTGGATCACCACATCGCGGCCCAGCGCCAGCGCGTTAGCGGCGCGCTGGCGCTGCGCGCGCCACGCGGTGGATGCCGCGCCGTCAACCAGCAGGCGCGGCGAGCAGGGCACCGGCAGGCAGGTGGCGGACAGCGCCTGGACCTGTTCGGCGGCAAGCACCGACATGCTGCCGATGACAGCGAGCCGGCCAGTGGATGCCGGCGCCCTCGCGCCTGCTGCGCGGATGGTGTCGGGATTAGTTTCCGCGGGTGCCATCGCCACATGCGCGGCCAGTTGCCGCGCGAGCCCGGCGGAGCCAGCGGCCAGCACGGGCCCGGGCCGGGACGCAATCAGCGTGGCCAGCAACGCGAGATCGTCGTCGGTTTGCGCATCGCACACGAGTGCGTCGCATGCGTGATCCAGGCCAAGTGGTGCCGTACCGGTGGTGCCCAGTGCCCGCAAGGCCGGCAGCGTCAGCACGCTGACCCGCAGGCCGGCCGCGCGGAGCAGCGTCGGCAGGTGATCGCTGGCGAGGCCCAGCGTGGACCACAGCCTGGTGCCTGACAGCGGCTTGCCATCCAGGTAAGCCTGGCCTTCGCGCAGCGTGCGGCCCTGCGCCGGAAACGCCGGGCACACCCAGATCGGGCCAGCGGCCCCAACGGCGTTGCGCGCCGCTATCAGCTCGGCGCCGATATGGCCGCGCAGCGTGGAGTCGAGCTTGTGGAAATGCAGGCAGTCCATTGCCGCTGCGTTATCCAGCGCACGCGGGCCGAAGCCATCGGCAAAGGCCTGGGCGAACACCTGCGCGGCCTCGGCGGCGGGGCGTGCCCGCGAGTGGGCATCGAGCGCCTGGATCCGCCCCGCCAGTGCCGCGCAAGCTGCACCGGCAGCCGCACCTTGCGGGCGCATCCGCACCTCGCCACTGCCATYGCCGGCGAATGCCGCCACGCTGTCGCACGCGCCGGAAAGATCGTCGGCAACGATGCGCACGGCGGCGAACCTTGGTGGGGGCACGGCTGTTGGCATGGGTTTGAGCTTGTTGAATCAAGGGGACGGCATGGGGGATGGTGTCTCCTGCGCCCCTGCCTGCCTCGCTTGCTGGTTTGCCGTATCACACTGACATATGACGTTTAACACACTTTAATTGCTGTCTCAGCGCGACGAATCTCGGCGTGCGGTCGATATTACACGCCGAATCAAAAAAATACATGCAATTATTTGGTTTGGCATTCAACTGACGAAAAATGCGCAGTCACGGGCCTTTGCTGCATAATGCTTTCGCCAGCCCGGTCCAACCGCCCGCAAAGGGCGGCGATGCCGGGCCTTCTTCCCACCAGAAATGTCGATCGCAGAGATGTCACAGGAATTGCCCGCGCTCCCGCTGGATCAGGACGACCAGCCGCTTTCGCAACGGGTCTACCAGGCCATGTTGTCGGCCATCATCAGCGGGCAGCTAAAGCCGGGGGCGGTGGTCAACGAAATCCGGCTCGCGCAGGAGCTCGGCGTCAGCCGCACGCCGGTACACACGGCGATTCGCGAACTGGTCAAGGATGGGCTCATCACCCAGGAGGCAAACCGGCGCCCGGTGGTGGCGCGCTTCTCGCGCGAAGATATCCGCGAGGTGTTCGATATGCGCAAGCTGCTGGAGAGCGAGGCGGCTCGCATTGCCGCCGCGCAGCTGGACCGCGTCACGCTCAAGGCGCTGTCCGACGCGGCCGACGCCATGGATGCCGGCGCCGCCGCCAGCGGCGACGATGCCGAGGCACTGGTGCGCTGGGCCGATTTCGACGACAACTTCCATCTGGCCATCGCAGACGCCTGTGGCAGCAAGCGCCTGCGCGAGGACATCCTGCGCTACCGCCTGCTGCACCACGGCCTCAACCAGCTGCGCATGCGTGCCGAGCTGATTCCGCAGGCGCTGGCCGAGCACCGCAAGATCCTCGACGCACTGGCCGCGCGCGATGGCGACGCCGCCAGCCGCGCCATGCAGGAGCACCTGCATGAGTGGCAGGCGTATTACATGCAGCGGTTTCCGCTGTAGGGCTTGGGCAACGCCGGCAAGGCCTACTCGCACGATCCTTGTCGAGAACCCCGCGCATCGTTCGAGGCTCTTGAGAGCCGTCAAGATGCGCGTACGCCAACCTTGCCCGCGAGCGCGGATCGCTGTCGCGCTTGAATGATGCGCGCTGCCATGCCGCTCTAAACCGCCTTCTGCCGCATCGCAAAGGCCCGCAGCGCCGCCGGCCGCTTCACGCAGCACTGATGCCATTCCCCCACGCAGGTGAAGCCCGCGCGTCCAGATACGCCAGCCGGTGCGTCTTCGACCAGCGCCGGGTTGCGCTGCGGTTGCAGCAGCAGGCGGCTTTGCTGCGCCGATTGCGTGGTGTGCTGGATATGTGCATCCTGCGTCCGCTTGCCGTTCCACAGACCGGTGTGGCGCAAGCTTGTGCTCCAGATAAAGCCCAAATACCTACCCCCGGTCCGTTGCTTCTCCCCCAGTGCATGCGCGCCACGCGAGGGGGAGCATTGCGATTGGAGCGTTGCCATTCCCGCAGCCGTTTTTGGTCTCGGGGTAACGCGCTGAACGCGCGGCCACGGGTCCGGCGGGTCTTAAATTTGCATTTTCCCATCAAAAAAATAAGAATTTTCCGATATTTATCTGATTTTATATCTGCTAGTCACGACTTGTGCGTAATGCAGTGTTCTTAGTGGACCCGGCGAATTTTGCGACAATTCTTTACACTTTTTCGTACTTGTCCTAAAGATTATTTCCATTTTTTTGGTTATACATTATCGGAATCGGAATTACACTCGAAAGGATATCGCTTGGTTCAACAACGTAAACCGCCTCGGGCGTGTGGGCACGTCCTCCATACGGAACCGGACTTGTATGTCCTCATCAGCTATCAGCCCAGGGATGGCGAGCCTAACTACTGTCGGGCATCCTGTGAGTACGTCGATGGTGATAATCCAGCGCGAGGGGATGGGCTCGCTGTTCACCTTTCTCTCTTTGATGCCTATCTAAACGCGACATTCATCTCGAAGCCTGGCGAGTCATTTCATCCGATCCATGCGGTGGAATTCGATCCTCGTGAACTTATTCGGAATAACAGTGGCCAGTTTCACACATTCCTGCATTGTGGTTGGGCTGCTCATGATGGTCAGTTGGTGATGCGACGCAAGGGAAGCCTCGCGAGTCTCTATGGCTTCTCAACGTCTGCGGTCACGCCGGAGGGAATGGCTGCAATTGATCTAAAAATCGATAAGAGCGACTTAGCCGCCTATGACCGCATGCGCGAGAAGGCTGGGCTATTTGCGCATACCGAATCGCATGAAACCTTTCTCATATCGGATGAGAGACGACGTCAGCAAGCCGTGGCCCTCGCTATCCAACGGATTCCTGGAACCGTGGGCGTGGATCAGGAAATAAACCAGATGGCAATCTACGACCCCGAGGCGGCTCAATGGCACTTTCTACCCATTGATGTGTTCCATCAAGGCGCAGAAAACAGCGGACAACAAGGGGACACTGCGAATGTCTGATATGCGATGCGCACTATTGAACGGGAACAAAACGAGTTCCGGAGGCGTACTTATCGGGTCGGGCGAAACGATGACGCACCACGGCACGAGGGTAGCAGTGCAAGGGGATTTTGCTACTTGCCCGGCATGCAAGGTTGGCGGGCCCGTATTCAACAATTGCGAGCCAAGCTTTGTTGTGATGGACAAGTCAATCCTCGTTGAGGGTGCTCGCGTCCACTGTAGGTGCCACAACAAGCCATACGTTATCCCATCGCAGAATAGCTTTACCATCGCAGTAAATCGCGGAGGGCGATTTACTGCTCCGGCCGATACGTTCGGGGCCATTACGCCAGATATGTCAAGTAAGCTGGTGGCGGACCCGCAAGAAAGGACGTTCGCGGAGGACAAGACGCGTATCTGTCCAAACATGACCAATGAGGCGTTTGCGTCTATGGCGATGCATCTCTGCGCAGAGCTTGTAAAGCGCACCGAGATCCGGCTGTCGGAACTGCAGCGGTGGAACGTCCAGGATCAAAGGAACGTTGCGACGTGGTTTGGCATGGCAAACGACAATATGAGGCAAGTGCTGGTGAAAGGGCTGGGACGGATGAAGGCCGTTTTTGAAACTCTGACCCCTTCGAATTTCGTCCGCTACTCTGAGACCGCCCTTGAGTATGTTGGGTGCGTCGCCAAGCCTGGGGCAGAGCGGCGCCAGCTATTGGCCGCAGTCTGCAAGCCAGATGTGAGAACACACACCATCGCGGTGGCATTACGTTTCTGTGAAATACAAAATGATGACGATAGGCAAGATTCAAAATTGTTAACAATCGCCCATGAGGTCTCGCATTTCCAAGACACAATGGATACTACGGATGAATACTACAGCCTTTGGAATGCAATTGCATATGCCAGAAAAGATTCGCCTCTGTGTATTAAAAATGCCGACAATGTGGCGGGATACATTGTCGTTCATGGCGCGATTCCTGACGCTTTTGGTGCTTTTGCTCGCGATCGATAGAGCTTTTGCTTGTAAGCCAGAACAACATTTTAATGCAAACTTCTCGGATACCGCTGACCAACTGAGTGGCACTGAGGCGGGAAATCTCGCAACATGGGTTAAAAGCTTGCAAAATGACTACTCGAATCATGATTTGTTTGTAATTTCATCTTATGTAAAAAATGCCAGCCAACCTGGGGACTCCGCCGAGCGCAGAACGAAATGGTTAAAAGACTTTCTTGTTGCGGCGGGTGAGGACGAGAATAGTATTGTTTCTGCTGGCACGCAGGTATATAAGCCTGAGAACTTCTTTTACACCAAGATCACGCCATCGACCTTAATTATAGAGTTCGTTCCAGGCTGCCCAAATCCCTGTTGCCTTGGCGCGAACCCCGTAAAGGAGAAGTGACGGATAAGCGTGGGGCACTCCCCTGGGGGAAATTGGATTACACACAAATCACTCGTGACCAATTTCCCGGGCGTACTTGATGCCGGCGGCGAAGTCCATGATGCGTTGCAAGCCCCGCCAGATTGTCTTGACCCCCGGTTCGCCATCACCCTTGCGAGCGAGGAAACCGCTGCGCCTGGCCACCAGACGAACCACTTCATTGAGACTTGGCGGCGTCTCTGTCTGGGGCTGCCGCGGTGAACGCAGTGGCGAGGCGGGGATGCCGTAGATCTTCAGGGTCACCGGTGGGAGTCCAGCGGGTTGGGATGGATTGTGGAGAGGACTGGCAAGGCCTACTCGCCCAGCGCGATGCCGTCCTTGCGTTTGTCCGATGCGCCGAGCAGGTCGCCACATGCACTGCGCATGACGATCTGGGCGCCGCCGAAATCGCTGCGCCCGCCTAGTTCGCCAAGGCCGGCGGGATCGCTGTAGCCAGCATCGCGCAGGGCTTGCACGATGGCCAGTGGCATGCCGGCTTCGATGGCCAGGGCGGTATCGGATTCCAGCCGCCAGCGCGGGGCATCCAGCGCGGCTTGCAGGGGTTGCTGCCAGGCCGCCAGCCTTACCAGCAACTGCAACTGGCCTTGCGGCTGCATCAGCCCGCCCACCACGCCGAAGCCCGCGTGGAAGCGCCCGCCGCGCAGGGCCGCGCCAGGCACCACGGTGTGATACGGGCGCTTGGCCGGAGCGGGGCTGTTGATATGGCCAGGCCCGGCAAAGCCGAAGCCGCGGTTCTGCAGCACAAAGCCGCAGCCGGGCACGGCGATGCCCGAGCCGAAGCGCTTGAAGATGCTGGTCATCAGCGTGACCGCCAGGCCGTCGCGGTCCACCACCACGGTGCATACCGTGTTGCCGGCCGGGTCTGCCACGGTTTCCTTGGCGTATTGCATGGCGCGGCCCATGGCCCGCACCGTGCGCAGCACGGCCGCGGGATCGTCCTCGGACAGCATGGCAGGATCGAGTCCGCCGAGTTCATCCAGCGCGTGCAGGATGGCCACGCCGTGCGTATTGGGCGGGCATTCCAGCACGGTCAGTCCGCGGAAATCCGTGGAGACGGGCGTGCAGAAATCGCCCCGGTGGGCGGCGAAGTCCACGGCAGCCAGCGCGCCACCTGCGTTGCGGCTGGCTGTTTCGGCGGCCTGGGCGGGCTGGCCGAGGTAGTAGGCATCGGCTCCCTCGGCGGCGATGGCGGTCAGCGTGGCGGCCAGCTCAGGGTTGCGCAAGGTCTCGCCGGCTGCCGGCGGCCGCCCGGCGCGATAGAGCGCGGCGCAGACCGGGTCCTGGTGCAGCACGCGGTCGAACAGCGCCCATTCCCGCGCGGCTACCGGCGCTACCGCAAAGCCGTCGCGCGCTAGCGCAATGGCGGGCGTGAACAGCCGTTTCCATGCCAGCCGGCCGTAGCGGCGGTGCAGGTCCTCCCAGCCGCGCACCGCGCCAGGCGTGGTCAGCGAGAGGGCGTGGCGCTCGGGGATGCGCTGCCCGGGCAGGGCCGCCAGCGCGTGCATGGGGAACGCTGCCGGCGCCCGCCCGGTGCCGTTGTAGCTGACTGCGTGGCCGTCGGGCTCGACGATCATCGCCAGCATGTCGCCGCCGATGCCTGTTGCCATCGGCTCCACCACGCCCAGGATGGCATCGGCCGCGAGCGCCGCGTCAATGGCGCTGCCACCTTCACGCAGCACCTGAAGCGCGGCCTCGGCAGCGAGCGGGTGGCCTGTGGCGACCATGCAGTGCGGCGCGCGCACGCCCTCGGCGGTGTTGGCACGGCTGGCGCAAGCTGTGGTTGTCATGCGTGGCGCTCCAGGAGATTCGGATCAATCGGGTTTGACACAATGGCGTGCGTGAGCGGCAATGCAGCGCCTCCAGACCACCGCGCACGCCGTCGATGCCGCCAGGCCTGCCGGTCTGCGCCGAAGCGGCGTCGTAGCTGGCCTGGCGCCGCGGGCCTAGTCGGCCACCGTCCCGGCAACCGGAACGGCAACCTTGGCCGGGCTCGCCTGGGCCTCCCAGGACACGGCGATGTCGCCGGTGACGAAGGTCTGGCAGGCCATGCGGTAGCCCTCGCCAAATTGCGCCTCCGACAGGTGCTTGCGCTCTTTTGGCTTGATGGCGTCGGTGAACTCGAGCCCGCGCTCGATCTTGCACTTGCAGGTGCCACACAGGCCGCCGCCGCACTTGAAGGGGATGCCGCCTTTCTCGCGCAGGGAAACGCGCAGCAGGTTGCTGTTCTCGGGGGCGCTGACGACCTTGCCGTCGTTGCTGACAAAGGTGATTTCAATCATGGAAACGGTCCGATGGCATGAGGGGGCTGCCCGGCGCTGTGCCGGTCATACTCGGTGGATTCAGTCGGTTGCTCGCCAGTCGCGCGCATGGACATCACGCTTGACCAGCGTGATGTCCATGCTGCCGAAGGTGGCCAGGCGCGTGAGCTCGTCGCGTGCGCCCTGCAGCGTGTCGAACTGCTCGAGGAACTTGGAGGGCACGTAGTTGATGGTGGGGGCGGGGCGGCTCGCGGCATCGACGTCTTCGCTGAACTCCTCCACGACCTTCACCTTCACCGGGTGCGCTATTTCGGCGATGACGAAGTGCGCCGTCCTGCGGCCGTAGAAGAGATAGTCGTAAGCCTCGACGGCCACCAGCCCCTCGACCAGTTCGGTGCGAAACTGCCCCGGCTTGCTGCTGAGTATTACGTACATGAGTGCGCCGCTTGACGGATGCTGATGGATTACTGCGCGTTGCCCGGGACGCTGGCTTGCGCGGCATGGGCCCCGCCGCTGGCGGCAGCTGCGCTTTGCACTGGCAGTTCGTCCTGGATCAGCTCGATGTCATGCTCCAGCCAGATCTGGCAGGTCAGGCGATAGCCTTGCGCCAGCCGCTCTCCGAGCTGCTTCTTCTCCTTCCAGTTTGGCGGCGGCAGGTGCTCGGCGCCGGCGATCACGCGGCACGCGCATTTGGAACACTTGCCCATGCCGCACTCGTAGCGCAGGTTTGGATACGGAAACTGCTTGATCCCGGCGCGCACCACCAGGTTGGTGCTGGGCTTGACCTCGTCCTCGAAGGTCTGGCCGTTCTTGTGAAATACGACTTTAGGCATACAACGTTTCCGTAAGCGGTCTGTCAGGGGCGGCCGGGCGGATGCGCACCGGCCGCGCGTGATTGCTGGACCTGGCGGCGCTTCAGGCGGCCATGTCCAGTTCAGGCAGGGGAATTTCCTGTGCGACGTAGTCGTGATAGAGGGCGGTGGTGTAGAGCAGGCGCATCTGTGCGCCGATCTCGCAGATCTTGAGGCAGCGCTGCTGCAGCTCCGGGGTGTTGGCGTGTTCCAGCACGATCTGGTAGCCGCGTTCGCCGTGGATTTCATCGGAGACGATATGCAGGTCGAAGAACTCGACTTCTTCGTCGGTGAAGTTGTA
>NZ_JBFRDD010000032.1:0-149725 GCF_052113425.1 Cupriavidus sp. YAF13 | reverse complement strand
AACTCAGGGGCGTGGCCACCAAGTACTTGCCGAACTACCTGGCTTGGCAACGGCTGATGAGCTGGAACAAGGAAGGCGTTTCCGCCGACGATGTCATCGCGTCAGCTCTCGGCAAGCAGGTCATCAACGTTTAATCTGAACAGCGCCAAATCTCTAGAGTGCATGCGACAAGGACGGCTCTAGCCGCGTCGCGCGAAAAGAAAGAAAAAAGGGATAGTACGCCACAAAGTTGACTACCCCTTGATGCCCCTCATGCGAGGATATACATTTCACAACGTATATCATCCTCGAGTGCCATGGGAGAAACAGATCATGCAAGTCAGCAAATGGGGAAATAGCCTGGCCATCCGTCTGCCCGCCTCCGTGGTGGACGCGCTGGAGCTGCACGAAGGCGACGACATTGAAGTCGTGATCGCCGACGAACGGGTTTTCCAGGTCAGGAAGAAACCCGGCAGCGCCGACTATCTGGCGAAACTACGGCAGTTCCGCGGGCGCCTGCCGGCAGATTTCAAGTTTGACCGGGACGATATCAATGACCGCGCGTAGGGCGTTTATCGATAGCAACGTACTGTTGTACCTATTGTCCGCCGACACGGCAAAAGCGGATCGCGCCGAAGCCGTCGTCCAGGCCGGGGGCAGAATCAGCGTGCAGGTCTTGAACGAAATCACCAACGTGGCTCGCCGCAAGCTGGCTATGCCGTGGCCAGAAGTGAGCGAGGTTGTGAGACTGATTCAGTCCCTGTGCCCCGTGGAGCCGCTCACAGTGGAAACACATGAGAAAGGCAGGCAGATTGCCGAACGTTACGGATTCAGCGTCTACGATGCGATGATCATAGCGGCGGCGCTGTTGTCCGACTGCGAGATCTTGTATTCCGAGGATATGCAGGACGGGATGCTCATCGAAGAAGGATTGCGTGTTCGCAATCCGTTTGCGGCAGGGCTGTCCCTTGGGACAGCTTGAGGGGGCCGCGCAATAGGTCAATCCAGCGCGCCCCCGTGCCACGCGATTAGCGCCGCGACTACCAGATCTGGCGGCAGGAACTCCTGCTCGATGCGCCCGCGCTCCTGCCGGCGCAAATACTGATAGAAGTCCCTTTCAACGACTGTGAGGCCCTCCGGCGGCTCGACACCGGCCGGCACAGGCTCCGCCACAGCCAACCCTACAGCGTATTGATCGAAGCAGGCTCGATGCATCTGCACGACAGTCACATCGGCCAGGGCCTGCCGTGCCCTGGCCAGCATCGTCAGCCCCCAGGTGTCCATGTCGCCCCAATAGGCAACATGCTTGTGCGCCAGCCATTCGGCTCGCATCCAGCCTAGGTTCAAACCCGCACCGAGGATGGCGACGGTATCGGCCAACGCCGGCAATTGATGCAGGCAGCGCTCGTTTTCCACGACCAGGATATGGCTGACGGACTCCGGCAACAGGCCAAGCTCGCTGACGCGCACGCGCTGCTGCGAAAACGGCAGCAGTCCAGGCGCCAGCGGCACCAACAGGAGCCAATGATCGCTATCATCGGCTGCATCCAGGAAGGACTCCAGCCCGAGCTCGCTCGGCAGTCCGTCAAAGCGCACATCGAGCATCTGGATCAACAAGGCGCGATTGCGTTCGATGAACTTGCTATCAATATTGCAGACGGTCAATGCCCGCAGCGGCCGTCCCCCCGCACAGCCAGGCGTCAAGGCCAGGGCGACCTCGCTCGCCTTGGCGACGTCGCCGGCCGGGCGGTCTACCGCAAGGCGGCGTTGGCGCAGGATCAATGGATGGAAGAGCGGATCGACAGCCTGTACCAACTGGCCAAGCGCCCGATACTCAGCCTGGATCGCTGCATCCCCTGTGGCTAAGACCCATTCCGACGGCGTGCGCAACTCCCAACTCTGCGGCACTTCAACCGGCGCATTGCCGGCTCGGTACGCCACATCCTGCCAGACAACCGTTCCGACTTGGATCTCACGCCAGCGCTGCACATGCCGCCTGACCAGGCCGGTCTCGTCGGCAAAAGCCCTTGCGCTCGGCCTGCCTATCGACAGACTCAGCGGCCAGCTATCAGCCTGGAGCAATCGAGCCACGCGCATATCCGCGGATTGCCAATGCCTGGCGAGCTTCGCCGCCAACTCATCCGGTGACTTCATCTTGGCTGTTTTGTCTAGAGCGAGCGAGCACATCCAGCTCTTCCCAACTCAGCGATGTCATGGTGGCCTGCTGCCCTCTGCGGTGAATCAGGATCGCGGAGCGGGTATGTGCGCGCAGCAGACGCATTTCCTTGTTCGGTGTGACAAACAGCGGATGCAGGCCAAACTCCCGCAGCGCCGAAATAATCCGCCCGGCCACTGCCTGCGAGCTTTTCGAGAATGCCTCATCCAGCACGATGGTGCCGAATAGCGGCTTGCTCCCTCCATCCGGGCACAGGGCATAGCTCAGCGAGGCTGTCAGAATATAGCTGGCGATGATTTCCTTCTCGCCGCCGCTTCCGCCCTGCGAGCCGGTGCGGGTTTCCATGACCGCGCCCGTGCCGCGCTCGATCACCGACACGGCAAACTGCAGGCGATAGCGCGGATCCAGCAGCGCACGCGCGCCAACCGTAGTCCGGCGCTCGCTGGCTTCTCGCAACAGCGTCACCACCTGCGCCAGGGCCCGGAAGTGGCTTTCGCCCTGATCGTCCTGCAATGCCGCCGAGCGTAGCGCACGCTGCGCCTGCTGCAGCGTTTTCAAGCTCTCATGAACCACACGGCGTGGATCCAGCCGCAGATACCGCCCGGGCTGGAAATCGACCCGGCGCATGGTGTTGTTAAGATCTTCGATGCGTTCCTCGATGATCGCCACTTCGTTCTCGATACTGCCGAGCAACTGGCTTACGCCCTGGTCGGAGGACTGGTTGAGGTAGTTCAGGAAGCGCTGCAGCTTCTCTGGCAGGGCCTCTTCGTTCAGTAGCTTCAGGCGCGCCAAGTATTGCGGCACGTCCTCCAGTTCGGTGCCGACATCGGACAGAGCGCCGGTATCCTCGCGCTTCGCTTGTCCCATAGCGCGAATCAGATCCTTCTCGCAACGAACAAGCGATTCGGCGATCCGTCGAAGTTGCTCACGCAATCGCCCTTCCGCCCCGGCCTCGTGCTCCTCCAGCGCATCGACCTGTTGCACGCCGGACAGGTCGAAATGCTGCTGTGCCAGCGCTAGCTGCTCAGCGCTCAACCCCTCGCCGCTACGTCGGTAGGCGCGTTCCCGCTGTGCTATCGCAACCTCGAGGTCTTTCTGCAAAGCGACTTGAACCATGCGAGCCTTTTGCCATGCCTCAGACCTTTGCCTCAGCAGCGTCTTGGCCTCCTGCCATCGTTGCTGCGCCCTCGCAGTATCCGACTCCGGATCGGTCAGATCAATCAGGCGCCGCCGCAAGTCAGCAAGGTCGCCTTCTGCCGCGGGTAGGTCGATGTCCTGGAACTGCAGACCCAGCAAGCGCTCAAGCAGGCCCAGGCGTACGCGGCTTTCACCCACTGCCACCTTGCCCAACTCGAACAGTTCCTCATGCCGCTTAAGCGCCGCCGTAGCCTGACGCAACTGTTCTTCCAGCTCCGCCAGGCTGTCCTTGTTATCGAAACCGGTCATCCACCCCTGATGGAGAGGCGTCTTATCCTGTTTCTCGAAAAAGCCAGTCTTGCCTGACATCAAGCCCTGCGCCGTCAAGCCGTGTGGGGTACTTTTCAGCATCTCGGGTGAGGCAACACAATGACGGTCGATCTCGTTCAGGAATTGCCTGAGCGCTTCCCCGTATGCGTGGTCCTTGAAATTCAGCTTCCGGGTGAATCCGTCCTCAAAAGAGCCAGGGGCTGGCGCCGGCTCCTTCACCTCCAGCAAGCGAACGTGCAGCCGGTTATCGCGGCCATTTACCCACGACAACGCCGTTTTCATCACTTGTGGCGGCACCATCAGACGAAGTCGATGCCCCCCAATGGCGCGCTCAATGGCACCTCTCCATTGGGCTTGATTCGCGCGCACTTCCACCATCTCCGCGACAAACGGCAAGACATCCTCAGGCTGACCGAGATGCGCGGCGAGTTCGCTCCTGAATTGCTGATATGGCCCCGGAATGTTGGAGCCGGGTCGTGCCCGGACCTGCCGCAAGGACTCCATCACTTCCGAGACAACCACCTTACTGGCCTCGACCTTGACCCCGAGCGCGAAAGCCTCGCCTTCCTGCCCTGCAAGCGACTCTTCATATTGGACTTTCTGCTGGCCAGCCTGCCGCTGCCCCTCTCCAAAAGCCTCGACTGTCAAGGTGACATCGAGCGCCAAAGACCTCATCAGTTGCTGATAGTCCCGCGCATAGCGTTGAAGCGTCTCGCAGTGCTTGCGTTGTCTTTCTATTTGCTCCTCCAGCAACTCGACGTTGCTGCCCCCAGTCTGCAGGTAGCGGTCACGCAAAGCTTGCTCCTGCGCCTCTTGCTCACCAATCTCCGTGGACAGCGCATCGACACGCTGCGTGCAAAATCCGATCTGCCTCGTTAGATCGTCGGCGCGCCCATGCCAGAGCTGGTGGGCGCGCAGCGCATAGCAGACCGGCAGCATGGCAATCAGGTCGAGCTGGACATCTTGTTGTTGACGGTACTCGCCGCGCGACTGCCACCCCTTCTCGACCGGCAGCAGGGACTCCCGCTGCCTGCGCGCAATCTCCAACTCCTGATGGATCGCCGCCAGGTCGTCGAACTCGGACGCTACTTCGGCCGCGCGCTGGAACGCCGAGCGGTCATCCAGCACCAACTCGCGAAACAATTCGTCGATACTGTTCAACTGCTTGAGGCCGGCGGCACGATTCAGCAAGGTGAAAGCGTTCTCGCCCACCTCGAAGAAGCGGCGTAGTTGCGCGACATAAGCCTTCTTGTTCTCGAATACCTGCAGATCGGCAAGCTCGCGCCCAAGCTGCTTCAATGCGCGCTTGCCGCCGGCGTGATGCACTTCGAGCCACTCGTCCAGCCCTTGCTGCTCCTGCCGGGAAATCAACCAGATCCTGTCAAGGTCGGCGGCCGCCGAACTACTCCCCTCCAACGTAAAGATGCCGGCAATGGTCAAGCGCACGTTGCCGTTGCCGAAGCTTGCGGCGATCGCCGACACGGTCTTGCCCGGCCGGGCAATATGGTCGGTATCGCCACCTCGTCCCGCCCCGGACACGCCGCGTACATAGGACACCAGATCGCGATCGCTTTCATGCCCGCCGGTCGAGGCCAGGTTGTAACGCGGCTGGGCCGCGATCAATGTCATCAGGGCATCGACCAGCGTCGTCTTACCGCTGCCGGTTTGCCCGATGATGGCGGTACCCTCGATATCGATCTCGGCATGGTGCCGTCCCCCAAACGGCCCCCAGTTGTAGACGTCGAGATGCGTCAGCACATACGCCGCGCAGGGCAGCAACTCCTCGATTGATGGATGCCCTGGGGGAGGCTTCATACGGCATCCTCCGGATCGCTCGACGCGCCGCTATCGTCGCCACCCGCAGGCTGCGCTGCAAGCCTAAGGGCCTGCAACAGGCTTTGCAGGTTCTCGGGATTGGCAAGATGGACGATGATGGGCCGGATGGAGACCTGATCGTGTGGATCGACCTCGGAAACAATGCCATGCGGCTTTAGCTTCTCCAGCAAGGTGCGCAAACGCTGCTGCTCGCGCGCGTCGCTGCCCAGGTTGCCCAGGTAGAGCTGCACCTGTGGCAGCAGGTCTTCCAGCGCCACTTGGGCATCTCCGGCCCCAATCCCGCCCTCCTGCTCATGCGCCACATAGTGCTGGCGCAACAAGGCCACCAGCAGTGATTGTTCGAGCGTCAGGCGCTGGCGGCGCACCAGAGGATGCGACCACTCGTCCTCCGCCTGCGCGAACAATGGTTGTGACACCACCAGGAAGGCCAGCCCTCGCACGTCGTCGATCTTCAATGCCAGGTCCAGCGGCTCCAGGATGCGATCGATATCGGCCGCATGGGTGATAGCGATACGATAGAGATTGGGCTTTCTCGCGGCCTCCAGCAAGCCGAGCTTGAGCAACTCCTGGCAGGCATCCTTGACCTGGCGCGGGGTAATGGCAAGCCCACCCTCTGCCCCGGCTTGCGCGGAGGATGGGAGCGAAACCTCTTCTTCACTGTCTCGCGAAGACGAATCCACGGTTGCGGCGGACTCATCCGCCGCGGTCAGGTCATCAAAAATGCTCGCCATGCTATATCTCCATGTCCAAGCCGCGCAGATGTTCGGCGCCCAATTCCACCTGTGGCACCTGGAAACGCAGGGCAATTCCGTCACGGCCAAGCACATCTACGCTCTCGCGCTGCGGATGCACCGGGGCGTCAGCCTCCCTCGCCATGCCCAGCCACAACGCAATCGACTCCAGATCATGGGTCGGCGGCAGATGCCGCGCCAGCTCGGCAATGCCCATGGCCTGCCCGCTCTCTTGCAGCAAGGCCAGCGTCCGCTCGATCAATGCCTGGCGGTCAAGGCTATCGAACGCATCCCAGAAATCCTCATCGATCAGCGTGGGATCCATGCCGCGGGCGCCAAGTTCGAGGCCCTGCTGCTCATCGTCCTCGCTGGCCTTGAAGCGAAGCCGCTCCACTAGTGGCAGCCCCGACACCGCGATGGCGACTGGCGGCAAAGGGCCGGCCTGGCGGCGTACCGCAGCACTGCCCCAGTCCACCGCCAGGGCCTGCTGCAGAATGTCATTGACCAGTTCTCCAACCCGATGATGCTCGGCAGCCAGGCCCGGCTTGAGGAACCCCTTGACATCACGCTCACTGCGTGCGCGTGCACGAATCACCGCTGCCGACTCGTCCACCAAGCGAATAATCAACCAGCGCAACTCACCTTGCTGCTGCGAATTCAAGGCCAACCGGGTGGCTGGATGCCTGATGATCGAACGCAAGCGATGCTTCATCGCATCCAGTTCCGCCGAGYGCCCCAACTGCTGCTGAAAACCATGAAACACCTTGCCTTCCGGCGTCTCCAGCAGGCCATCGTGGCTATTCAGCAGCTTGTCGACAACCTCGCCCCGGTGGTTGCGCTCGCTGACGATCGATTGCCGCAGCCGCCGGTCCGCCTCGCGATAGGAGTCCTCCACCCGCCGGAAGTCCCCCCGCAAGCTGGTGGCCAGGTTGAATATTTCGCGAATGCCCTCGGCTGCCTCGGCATCGCTCAGTACTTTGACCTCACCTGCGTTGACCGCAGCCAGTTCGCTTTCAAGTTCGGCGATCTTGCGCTGCAAATATCTGGCGCGGCTGCGCGGGTCCGGATTCAGGCTTGACTCCAGATTCTCGATCTCCCGTTGCACGATGGACAAGCGCGATGCGGTTGATGTCATCAGCCGGCCTTCGAGTCCAGCTACGAACCTCAGCGCTTCCTCCAGCGCATCCGTAGCATACAGACGCCCCTCCCGCTCGATCACCAGCGCGCGCCGGATCCAGGCGCGCAACTCCTTGCGCGCTGCTGCCGCGCAGTCGTCAGCGTCGACGCCGAATTCATCGCTATTGGCATGCTGCTCCAGCAGTGCCGCCAAGGCCTGCTGCGCCTCTTCGAAGACGATTCCGTCGTGACTCCTCTCAAACAGAGTCTGCAGACAACTCAGAACCAGCGGTGAACTGCGCGCTGCAAGCAATTGCCAAGCCGGATGCTGGCGCCGGGCCTGGATATACTGCTGCGTACGTTGCTTCCAATCGAGATCCATCTTGCTATCTGTGTGAAGTGCTTTCGTCGGTTCCGATCAAGGAAAACCATGCCGTGATGGTCCGATCTTCCGGCGTGAAGGCAAACGCCGGATTCCCTCGAACAGAGATGCTATCAGACGGGTGCGGGAGAGAAATGCCAGCGCAGGATCCAGGTAATGGCCGATCATCGAGGCAGCGGAGAGCGACGCGGGCGCCGTGTGGCAGGGTGCCGCCCCCGGGCGGCACCGCCGGTCATCACCTCAAAGGCGCCCCGCCAGTTCCGCGGCCGCCTCCTCGTCGGTGCGCTCGAAACGCAGCGGCGTCACCGAAATAGCGCCCCGGCCGACCACCACCGCCTCGCTGTCGTCGGTGTCCGGCTGCGGGCCGCGCGAGAATTGCAGCCAGTGATACGGGATGCCGCGCGGGTCGACATGGGCCCGCACGGCAAGATCCTTGACGAGGCCAACGCCCTGGCGGGTGACGGTGAGCGGGCCGGCGGACCCGGGCTCCACATCGGGGAAGTTGATGTTCAGGCAGGCCTGCTGGTTCCAGCCGGCGGCAAGCAGGCGGCGGATCACGCCGGGCGCCAGCGCGCGCGCCGTTTCCCAGCGCACCGCGTTGCGATCGGTGAAAGCCTGGCTCAGCGCAATGGCCGGGATGCCCAGCAACACGCCGGTCATGGCGGCGCCGACGGTGCCGGAGAACACGGTTTCTAGGCCGAGGTTGGCGCCACGGTTGATGCCCGACAGGACCAGGCTCGGCGGGGTGTCGGCCATCAGGTGCCGGGCGGCCATGACGACGCAGTCGCCAGGGGTGCCGCTCACGCCGAAGCGGCGTTCGCCTTGCTGGCTGATGCGCAGCGGCGCGTGCAGGCTCAGGGAATGCGAGGTGCCGCTTTGGTCATGCTCGGGCGCGACCACCCAGACCTCGCGTGCCAGCGTTGCCGCCACGGCTTCGAGCACGGCCAGGCCGGGGGCGTCGATGCCATCATCGTTTGTGAGGAGTACGCGTTCCAACAGGGGTTCGGACATGGCTATAGAGGACCGTAGGTTGACGAATGCCGGGCTGCCTTGCGCGGCACGCAGCGTGCTGCATGGCAGTCGGGGCTAGCGCCAGACTATAAACCGACGCCGCGACGGTTCGGCCACGCGTTGCCGGATTTGCCAAGACAGGAAGGCATCAGGCGGCTAGCCTGCAGCCCATTGTCGATCATTGCCGCCCCCGCGCGCGCCGCCGGCGCGCTGAAACACCATGCCCTCATCCCGCCTCAGCGTCCCAGCCTCAGCCGCCTGGCTGTCCAGCCTGGCCTTTGTCCTGATCTGGTCGACCGGATTCATCGTGGGCCGGGCCATCGTGCCGGTGGCCCGGCCCAGCTTGTTCCTGCTGGCCCGCTTCTGCCTGGCGGCCGTACTGTTCGCAGCCGTGGCCGTGGCCGGCGGAGCGCGCTGGCCAGCGCTGCGCGAAGTGCCGCGGCACTTGCTGGCGGGCGCGCTCCTGCACGGCAGCTACCTGGGTGGCGGTTACTGGGCCATCGCACATGGCCTTGCGCCGTCGGCCATGGCCTTGCTTGGTGCCTTGCAACCGCTGCTGACCGCGCTGCTGGCGATCCCGCTGCTGGGGGAGTTTCCGTCCCGGCAGGCCTGGGGCGGGCTTGCACTGGGCTCCCTGGGCGTAGTATTGGTGGTGGCACCCGCCACCCTGGCCAGCGCACCCAGCCCCGTTTCGCCGTGGGTGGTGCTGGTGGCGGTCATCTCCATCCTCTCCATCACCATGGGCACGATCCTGCAGAAAACCTCGATTGCCGCCGCCGACCTGCGCACCAGCATGGCCTGGCAGAACGTGGGAGGCGCCCTGGTGGCCGGCGCGCTGGCATGGCTGCTGGGCGAGTCGCACTGGCAGCCGGGCATGGCGCTTTGGTCGGCGCTGGCCTGGGCCACGCTAGTGTTGTCGGGCCTGGGCACCTATCTGCTGGTGCGCATCGTCAGGCGCGGGCAGGCTGCCACCGCCGCGTCGCTGATGTTCCTGGCGCCGCCGCTGGCGGCGCTGCAGGCCTGGCTGCTGTTTGGCGACAAGCTCGGGGCCCTGCAGCTACTGGGCCTGCTCGTTGCCGGCATTGGGGTCTGGCTATGCCAGACCGGCCAGGGCGCCGGGAGCGCTCGCAAAACCAGCCATGCCGCCGCACGATGACGATGCTGTGCAGCTAGCGCAGGCGGGCCGGCCGGCGCCGCTGGTGGAGACCCGCGTCTACCAGCCAGAGCGGGAGTGGCATCGCCATGACTACCATCAGGTCCTGTTCGGCCTGGACGGTGCCTGCGAGCTGGAAATCGGCGGCCACCTGCACCGGCTCGATCCCTGCGGCGGGCTGATCGTGCCCGCCGGGGAGCGTCACGACTTCCTGGGGCTGGCCGGCAACCGGCAGTTGGTGCTGGATATTCCGCCGGGCTCGCTCGCGTTGCCGGCCGCGCTGATGGACCGGCCCACGGCGTTTGCCATCACCCGCGGCTGGAGCGAGCGCGTGCGGCGCCTGGCTACGCTGCCTCAGGCAGCCGGCTCCCGGCAACATCACTGGCAACTGGCCGCTACCCTTGCCGCCGACGTGGCGCAGGCGTTGGGCGTGGGCGGACGCGCCCAGCCCACGCATTTTCCGCTGGCGCAAATCGACGCCTATCTGCGCCAGCGCCTGGACGCGCCGCTGCGGGCCGACCAGCTCGCGGCACAGTTCGGCTGGAGTGTGCGGCGCTTCCACACCCTGTTCTGCGACGCCTTTGGCGATACGCCGCATCGCTACCAGACGCGCCTGCGGCTGGACCAGGCCGCGCGCCTGCTGGCGGACCGGGCCCAGCCGCTGGCGGAYATCTCGCTGGCGCTAGGCTTTCCCGACCAGACCACCTTTACGCGCAGCTTCACCCAGCGCTTCGGCATGCCGCCGGGGGCATGGCGTGCGGGCCTCGGGCTGGCGAACATCGCCTTGCCGGCATCGCACTAGCGCGCAAGCGGTCCCCCGTTGCCTTTCTATGCAGTACCTTGCGCGCGCCGTGATGCGTGTCCGGCACGCGCAAGCGCGCCAGCCACGCTAGAATCACCCCCGGACCATCAACCGCCAGGGGAGCAGGATGTCAGACGCGCTTGCCACGCCCAGCAGGACCAGCGAACCGAGCACCGAGGCCAAGGCCGCCGCCGTGGTCGCTGCCCTCGCCAAGGCCGAGATCGACCAGGCCGACCATGCCATGCGCAACTGGACCGACCCCGAGCCCGGGCCGGTTCGCATCGGCTCGCCGCAGCATTTGCGCATGTTCTGCAATATGTTGCTGCAAACCCACAACCCCTACAAACCCGCGGTTATCGATTGGCCCAGGCTTGACCCGGATGCCCTGCACCGGGTGACCTCGCTGCCGATATGGGATATCGCGGTACAGACCGAAGGCCGTGCCTCCGTGCGGGTGCAGGCCTTCGCCGATACCGTGACCACCCCCCTGCTGCGCAGCGCACTGGAAATGGATGGTGGCGAGGAGGCGCGCCACAAGGTGGTGCTGTCGAAACTGGTAGAAGCCTACGGCATCGCCCTGGCACCCGAGCCTGAGTACCGCCCGCCAGCTGACGTGGAGTGGGGCTGGCTGGTCACCGGCTACAGCGAGTGCATCGATAGTTTTTTTGCCTTTGGCCTGTTTGCCGCGGCCAAGCGCTCAGGCTTCTTCCCCGCGGAACTGGTGGAAACGTTCGAGCCGGTCATCCAGGAGGAAGGCCGCCACATCCTGTTCTTCGTGAACTGGGCGGCTTGGTATCGCCGCAACCTGCCCTGGTGGCGGCGCCCGCTTTACACGCTCAAGGTGATGCGGGTGTGGGCCTTCCTGATCTGGGAGCGTGTTGGCATTGCGCGCGGCATCGATGCCGACGGCGTGGCCAAGGACGCCAATTTCCCCATGAACAGCACGTCCTCGCTAGCCGAGGCCCTGTCGCCGCGGGCGATGATCGAGCTTTGCCTGGCCGAGAACGACCGCCGCATGGCCGGCTACGATCCGCGCCTGCTGCGCCCTGAAACCGTGCCCAAGCTTGCCCGGCTTGCCCGGCGCCTGTTGCGCTGATGCGTGATGCGCTGACGCCGTCGCTGCCCTACCCATCCTGTCCTGGAGTTTTTTGAGATGTTTGTGTTGTCCCTGATCTCGCTCGCCATCTGGTGCGTGCTGCTTGCCGGCCGTGCCGGCTTCTGGCGAGTGCGCAAGCCCGGCCCCGCGCCCGCGCCCGCCCAATGGCCTGAGGTGGTTGCCGTCATCCCGGCTCGCAACGAAGCGGACGTGATTGGCGGCGCCGTGGCCAGCGTGCTGGGCCAGGACTATCCCGCAGCGCTGCGGCTGGTGGTAGTGGATGACCATAGCACCGACGGCACCGCCGACATCGCGCGCAGCGCCGCGGTGGCGCTGGGCAAGGCGGATGCGCTGACCGTGATCACGGCGCGCGACCTGCCGGCCGGCTGGAGCGGCAAGGTCTGGGCGCAGTCCGAAGGCCTCGCCGCCGCCGACAAGGCAGCGCCCGGAGCCGGCTGGGTATGGCTGACGGACGCCGACATCCACCACGGCAACGGCGTACTGGCCCGGTTGGTGGCGCGTGCCGCGCACGAGCAGCGGGACCTGGTGTCGTTGATGGTGCGGCTGCGCTGCGCATCGTGGTGGGAACGCCTGATCGTCCCGGCCTTTGTGTTCTTCTTTGCCAAGCTCTACCCGTTTGCGCGGGTGAACAATCCGCGCAGCGGCGTGGCTGCGGCCGCCGGCGGCTGCATGCTGGCGCGCCGTGCCGCACTGGCCCGCATTGGCGGATTTGCGGCGATCCGGGGCGAACTGATCGATGACTGCAGCCTGGCTGCCTGCATCAAGCAAGGCGGCTCGATCCGCCTCGACCTGGCCGACGACAGCATTTCGGTGCGCCCCTACGATGACTGGCGCAGCCTGTGGGACATGATTGCCCGCAGCGCGTACACCCAATTGCATTATTCGCCGCTGCTGCTGGCCGGCGCAGTGGCTGGCATGGTCCTCACTTACCTGGCGCCGCCCTTGCTGGCGCTCGGCGGCGGCCTGCGGCTGTGGCCGGCATGGGCCGCCTGGCTGGCCATGGCGCTGGCCTACGTGCCCATGCTGCGTGAATACCGCCAGCCGCTCTGGCTGGCACCACTGCTGCCGGTGACGGCGTTGTTCTACCTCGGCGCCACGGTCGACTCCGCGCGCCGCTACTGGCTGCGCAAAGGCGGCCAGTGGAAGGGACGCGCGCAGGCCCCCCAACGGGGCTGACCGTCGGGGCTTAACCCGTTAGCCCAGGTAGCCGGCGCTACGGAACCAGTCGAGCGCTTCGCCCAGCCCTTGTTGATATGGCCGCGCCTGGTAGCCTAGCGCCAGGCGGGCTTTCTCCGAACTGAAGAACATCCGGTACTTCGACATCGACAGGCCATCCGCCGTCAGGAAGGGCTCCTTGCCGGTCATGCGCGCCACCGCCTCCGCCCCGTAGGCGAGCGGGTAAAGCGGCCAGCGCGGCAAGCGGATGGTTGGGGCACGCCGCCCCGTCATGGCAGCGATATCGGCCAGCATCTGTTGCAGGCCCACGTCCTGCCCGCCGAGGATGTAGCGCTCGCCGGTCACGCCGCGCGCCAGCGCAAGCATATGGCCTTCGGCCACATCGTCCACATGCACCAGGTTCAGGCCGGTATCGACGAAGGCGGGAATCTTGCCGGTGGCGGCCTCTACGATGATGCGGCCGGTGGGCGTGGGCCGCACGTCACGCGGGCCGATCGGCGTGGAAGGGTTGACGATCACGGCAGGAAGCCCGTCGCGGGCCACCATGCGCTCCACCACGCGTTCGGCCAGCACCTTGCTGCGCTTGTAGGCGCCAATAGCCTCATGACCGGCCATGGCGGCCTCTTCCGTCACCGGCGCAGTGGCGCCCGCGACGCGCAGGGTAGCCACGCTGCTGGTGTAGACGATGCGCTCGACCCCGCAAGCCAGTGCCGCACCCATCACCGTCTCGGTGCCCGCCACATTGGTGCGCACGATTTCCTCGGGATCCGGCGCCCACAGCCGGTAATCCGCCGCCACGTGGAAGAGGTAGCGCACCCCTCGGAGCGCGCTTTCCATGGCGCGCGCGTCGCGCATGTCGCCCTCGGCGATCTCCACGGGCAGGCCCTCCAGGTTGCGGCGCGGGCTGCCGGCGCGTACCATCGCCCGTACGCGAAAACCGCGCGCCAGCGCTTGCCGCGCCACTGCCGAGCCGAGAAAGCCGGATGCGCCCGTTACCAGGACGTAGTCCCCTGAACTCATTTCAACCACCGAAAAACCCTCAAAGTGTTGCTGGCTGTAGCCAGGTGCCAGGCAAAGGTTGCGGCACCGGTATATAGTAACCACCGTATGACGGGAAAGTGATTCCGGAATATCAACTTATGCTGAACCCGTTGACTGGGTCGGGGGGCCTATATTTATGCAGGTGATTCTTGCTCAACCCCGCGGTTTCTGTGCTGGTGTGGTGCGCGCGATCGAGATTGTAGACCGTGCCCTCGTCAAACACGGAGCCCCGGTGTTTGTGCGACACGAAATCGTGCACAACAAGCACGTGGTCGAAGGGTTGAGACGCAAGGGCGCGCAATTCGTGGAAGAACTGGACGAAGTGCCGACCCGCGCCGTCACCATCTTCAGCGCGCATGGTGTCTCCAAGGATGTCGAGAGCGACGCCAGGACCCGCCAGCTGCACTCGATCGACGCGACCTGCCCGCTGGTGATCAAGGTCCACACCCAGGGGCGCCAGTACGCCGCCAGTGGCCGCACCGTGATCCTGATCGGCCATGCCGGCCATCCGGAGGTCGAGGGCACGATGGGGCAAATTCCCGGCAAGGTAATCCTGGTGCAGAGCGAGGCGGAAGTCGCGCTGCTCGACCTGCCCGCAGACACCCCGGTTGCCTACGTGACCCAGACTACGCTCAGCGTGGACGACACACGTAATATAATTGCCGCCCTGAGCCGGCGTTTTGCCAATCTGGTCGGGCCGGATACGCGTGACATCTGCTACGCCACGCAAAACCGCCAAAGCGCCGTGCGCGAGCTCTCCAAGCAGGTGGAAGTGATCCTTGTGATCGGCGCCACCAATAGTTCCAACTCCAACCGCCTGCGCGAAATCGGCACGGAGAGCGGTGTGCCCAGCTATTTGATTGCCGATGGCAGCGAACTGAACCCCGAGTGGGTGCGCGGCGTTGAGGTCGTGGGGATCACGGCCGGCGCCTCCGCCCCCGAGGAAATGGTCAAGGACGTGATCGCCACGTTGCGCCAGCTCGGGCCGGTGGACGTGTCGGTCATGGAAGGCCGCGAGGAACACGCCGAATTCCGCTTGCCAGCCGAGCTCGCCGATCCGTCGCCGCGCCGGCAGGCAGCCGGCACGGCCACCGCCGAAGCCGCGCCGCAGCCGGACCCGCAAACCGCCGCTGGCTAACGCCCGGGCGCCCCTATAACAAGGAAGTACATTTTGGCCATTCCCTTTCTGCAGGTTGCCCGCGTGGGCGCCTATGTCGTCAAGCAGCACCTCTCGGGCAACAAGCGCTATCCGCTGGCGCTGATGCTCGAGCCGCTGTTCCGCTGCAACCTGGCCTGTAATGGCTGCGGCAAGATCGACTATCCGGATCCCATCCTGAACCAGCGCCTGTCCATCGAGCAGTGCCTGGGCGCGGTCGACGAATGCGGCGCGCCGGTGGTTTCCATTGCCGGTGGCGAGCCGCTGCTGCACAAGGACATGCCCACCATCGTCAAGGGCATCATTGCGCGCCGCAAGTTTGTGTACCTGTGCACGAATGCGCTGCTGATGGAAAAGAAACTGGACCAGTACGAGCCGAGCCCGTACTTCGTCTGGTCTGTGCACCTGGACGGCGACCGCGAGATGCACGACCGCTCGGTGAGCCAGGAAGGCGTGTACGACCGTTGCGTCGAAGCCATCGCCGCGGCCAAGAAGCGCGGCTTCCGCGTCAACATCAACTGCACGCTGTTCAACGATGCCGAGCCGGAAAAAGTCGCCCGCTTCTTCGACTCCGTGAAGGCCATGGGCGTGGACGGCATCACCGTCTCGCCGGGCTACGCCTACGAGCGCGCGCCCGACCAGCAGCACTTCCTGAACCGCGGCAAGACCCGCCAGCTGTTCCGCGACATCCTGTCGCGCGGCCGCGCCGGCAAGAACTGGGCATTCAGCCAGTCCACGCTGTTCCTGGACTTCCTGGCCGGCAACCAGACCTACAAGTGCACGCCCTGGGGCAATCCGGCGCGCACCGTGTTCGGCTGGCAGCGTCCGTGCTACCTGCTCGGCGAAGGCTACGTCGACACCTTCAAGGAACTGATGGAAGGCACCGACTGGGACGCCTATGGCGTTGGCCACTACGAGAAGTGCGCCGACTGCATGGTCCATAGCGGCTTCGAGGCCACCGCGGTAGCGGACACCATCGCGCACCCGCTCAAGGCCTTGGGCGTGAGCCTGCGCGGCGTGCGTACGTCGGGCCCGATGGCACCGGATATCGACCTGACCAAGCAGCGCCCGGCCGAGTACGTGTTCTCGAAGCACGTGGAGATCAAGCTCGAAGAGATCGGCCGCTCGAAGCCTTCCAAGGCAGCCAACGACGCCGCGGCACGCAAAGCTGCTGCGCACTAAACCGAAGGCTGGCTGGCAAAAAAGGCGCGCTCCCGGGTACCGCGCGTAACCGGGAGCGCGCCTTTTCTTTTATGCCTGACGCTGTCGCTGATGCGCTGGCCCAGGCCAGGCGCTCAGGCGTCGGCGGACTGGCGTGCGTTGTGGTTGGCCAAGTACTTGAGCAGGCCGTCGATGCCGTTGCGCGCAACGATATCGGCGAACTGGCGGCGGTACACCTCGATCAGCCAGGCGCCCATCATGTTGATGTCGTAGATCTTCCAGCCGTTGCCGCTGCGCTGCAGGCGGTAATCGATCTGCATTTCATCGCCGTTGTTCAGCACGCGCGTCTCCACCACGACATCCGTGGCGCCGCTGGCGGCCAGCGTCGGCTTGTAGCTGAACTTCACGTTCTGCTCGCGCAGTTGCGACAGCGACACCGCGTAGCTGCGCACCAGCAAGGTCTGGAACTGCTCGTACAGCTGCTTTTGCTGCTCGGGCGTGGCATTGCGCCAGGCGCTGCCGACCGCCAGCCGGGTGGTGCGTTCAAAATCGGTGTACGGCAGGAACTGGCGCTGCACGACCGCGGTGATCTTGGCGAGGTCGCCGTTGCGGGTGTCCGGGCTGGACTGGATGGTGCCGATCACGCCCTCGACCGCCGCGCGTACCAGGCGGTCCGGCGAGGACCTGTCGGCCGTTTGCGCTTGCGCGGGGCAAACCATGGCCACTGCGGCAAGCGGAACGAGGGGAACGAGGACCTGGAAAGCAATACCGTGTTTCTTCATGCGAATTTGGACCTGAAAATGCCAGTCGGTTCGCCGCCGGCAATGCCCGGCGGATTTGCCAGGAAAATCAAACAGGAAACGCGCCGTGCTGCGCCGCTGCAAGGCTGCAGCCCGGTCCGCACGCACGTGCCGGGGCAGTATAGCGTACCGGCGCGCGCGCTCCGCGCAGCGCCACACCGCGCCGGCCCGTTATACTCGCGGCTGCCACGTTGCGCCCTGCTTTGCGCCTTTGACTACGCGCGTCGTCGCGCACCACACAGTTACTGCTCCCTATATCGCCCATGTTGACGTCGTTGGTCATCCGCATTGTCCAGTTTTCCACCCGCCGCGCGTGGCCCGTCATCGCGCTGGCGTTGCTGCTGACCATCGTCAGCAGCGTCTATGTGGCCGGCCATTTCGCCATCAATACCGATATCAGCCGCCTGCTCGAATCGGACCAGCCTTGGGCGCGCCGCGATGCCGCCGTCAGCGCCGCGTTTCCCCAACGCGACCAGATGATCCTGGCGGTGGTGCAGGCGCCGGCCCCCGAGCTGGCGGACGCCGCCGCCAATGAGCTGGCCGGCGCGCTCGCCAAGCAAGGCAAGCTCTTTCGCGCCGTCAGCCAGCCCGGTGGCGGCGAGTTCTTCGAACGCAACGGCCTGCTCTTCGTCGATACCGCCAAGCTGCGCGACGTTACGTCGCAGCTGACCGAGGCGCGGCCGCTGCTGAACGCGCTGGCGCACGACCCGACCCTGCGCGGCCTTTCCGATACGCTGGCGACCACGCTGTCGCTGCCGCTGCAACTGGGGCAGGTCAAGCTGGGCGACATGGCCACGCTGCTCGGCAAGAGCGCGGATACGGTCGACCGGGTACTGGCTGGCAAGCCGGGCGCCTTGTCCTGGACCGGGCTGGTGGATTCGAGCCAGGAGCCCGCCCCGGGCCATCCCGCCACGGCGTTCGTCGCGCTCAGCCCCGTGCTTGACTACGCTGGCTTGCAGGCCGGCGCGCATGCCGCCGATGCCATCCGCGCCACGGCCACCAAGCTGGGCCTGGCACAGCGCTACGCCGCCCAGGTACGCCTGACCGGCTCGCAGGCGCTGGCCGACGACGAGTTTGCCTCGGTCAAGGAAGGCGCGGCCTTCAATGGCGCGCTGACGGTGCTGGTGGTGATCCTGATCCTGTGGCTGGCGTTGCGCTCCAAGCGCCTGATCCTGGCCGTGCTGGCCAGCCTGGCGGTCGGACTGGCCATCACCGCTGCCCTCGGGCTGGCCATGGTGGGCGCGCTCAACATGATCTCGGTGGCCTTTGCCGTATTGTTTGTCGGCCTGGGCGTGGATTTCGGCATCCAGTTTGGCGTGCGCTACCGCGCCGAGCGCCATGTGCACACCGACATCGCGGACGCGCTGGCCAGCACGGCACGGGCAGTCGGCGTACCGCTGGCGCTGGCCGCGGCCTCCACCGCGGCGGCCTTCTTCTGCTTCCTGCCCACCAACTATCGCGGCGTGGCCGAGCTGGGCCAGATCGCCGGCGTGGGCATGCTGGTGGCGTTCCTCACCACCATCACGCTGTTGCCCGCCCTGATCGCCGTGTTCCGCCCGAAGGACGAAGCGGGACGGGTCGAAGTGCCAGGCTTTAAATGGCTGGCGCCCGCCGACGATTTCTTCGAGCGCAATCGCAAGGCCGTGCTGCTGGCAACCGGCGCCCTGATTCTGGCGGGATCGCCGCTGCTGATGCACCTGCGCTTCGACTTCGATCCGCTGCACCTCAAGGATCCGCACTCCGAGTCGATGGCCACCTTGCTCTCGCTCAAGGACGCGCCCCAGGCCGGCACCGACAACGTCAGCGTGCTGGCGCCCTCGCTGGCCGCCGCGCAGGCCGCCGCTGCCCGCCTGGCGGCGCTGCCGGAAGTCTCGCGCGCGGTCACGCTGCAGACCTTCATCCCCGACGACCAGCCAGCGCGGCTCGCCTTGATCGCCGCCGCCTCGGCCAGCCTGATGCCGGTGCTGACGCAGACAACAGCCACTCCTGCCAACGATGCCAGGCTGGTCAATTCGCTCAAGAACGCGGCACGCCAGCTCGCGCTGGCCGCGGACGAGCACCCCGGCCCGGGTGCCGCCGAAGCGGCGCGCCTGGCAGCCTCGCTGCGAAAGCTGGCCGCCGCGGACGCGGCCACCCGCGAGCGCGCCGGGCAAGCCATTGCCCAGCCGCTGCGCCTGGCGCTGGCGCGCCTGCAGCACGCACTAGCGCCACAGCCGATCGCCCGCGAAACCCTGCCGCCGGCGCTGGTGCGCGACTGGGTCGCCCCGGATGGCCAGGCGCTCGTCAGCGTGAGCCCCAAGCTTCCCGTCGCGGCCACGCCGGGAGACGCTTCCAACACCAGTGACAACGATGCGCGCGACGCCGCGCTCACGCGCTTTATCGACGCCGTCCAGCGCGTCGAGCCCACCGCGGTTGGCGGCCCGATCTCGATCCGCGGCTCCGCCGACACTATCATGACGGCCTTTGCACAGGCCGGCGTGTGGGCCGTGCTGTCGATCACGCTGCTGCTGTGGATCACGCTGCGCCGCCTGGGCGATGTGCTGCGCACGTTGGTGCCGCTGCTGGTGTCCGCCTTGGTAACACTGGAGCTGTGCGTCGTATTCGGCATTCCGCTCAATTTCGCCAACGTGATCGCGCTGCCGCTGCTGTTCGGTATCGGCGTGGCCTTCAAGATCTACTATGTGATCGCGTGGCGCGAGGGCAAGACCCAACTGCTGCAATCCCCGCTGACACACGCCGTGCTGTTCAGCGCCGCCACCACCGCCGCCGCCTTCGGCAGCCTGTGGCTGTCCCAGCATCCGGGCACGGCCAGCATGGGCAAGTTGCTGGCACTCGCGCTAGCATGCACGCTGGTCGGTGCCGTATTCTTTCAGCCGATCCTGATGGGGCGGCCGCGCGCGCGGTCGGCCCCCCCCACCGGTCCGGCCCATTGATATCTCGTCCCCATAGAACAATGACTCACCCCAACTCTCGCCTCTCTCGCCTCCTGCCGGCGCTCTCGTTCTCGCTGTTGGCCACAGCCTGCGCCAGCGGCCCGCAAGCCAGCCCTGACGACCCCCTGGAGCCGCTCAACCGCGTTGTCTTCAAGGTCAACGACAAGGCGGACGAGTACGTGGCGACGCCGCTGGCCAAGGGCTACCGCGCCGTCACGCCGCAACCGGTGCGCACCGCGGTCACCAATTTCTATTCGAACCTCGCCGACGTCGGCAATACGGTCAACAACCTGCTGCAAGGCAAGGGCGTGGATGCGGCGGAGAGCTTCATGCGGGTGGCAGTGAACTCCGTGCTGGGCATTGGCGGCCTGATCGATATCGCCACGCCCGCCGGCATCAGCAAGCACTCCCAGGACTTCGGGCTGACGCTCGGCGTGTGGGGCGTGCCGGCCGGCCCGTACCTGGTCCTGCCGCTGTTCGGCCCCAGCTCGGTCCGCGACGGCGTTGGGCTGTATGTGAACTTCCAGCTGTCCCCGACCACGTGGGTAAACGATGAAGGCGTGAAGTGGGGCCTATGGGGCCTGGGCTTCCTGGACGCACGGACCAATGCGCTTGGCGCGACCGATCTGCTGTCGCTGGCGGCGCTGGATAAGTACAGCTTTGTGCGCGATGCATACCGCCAGCGCAGGCAGTACCTGATCCAGGGCGGTGGAGGGAAACTGCCGGAATATGAGGATACCGACGCGCCGGCCGAAAACGCGGCGCCTGCGCCTGGCGCACCCGCGGCGCCGGCCGCCACCCCCGCGCCTGCTGGCACGGAAGACAAGACGGCGGAAGGCGAAGCGAAGAAGCCCTGAGCCTGGCTTGACCCTGTCTGGCGCTGCATGCAGCACCAGGCAGGCTTCAGGCTGCCCCAGGCCTTAATCCAAGCCCAAGCCTAAGCCAAACCCCACCCCCACCCWGCCCCTGGCGGCCAGCAGCGCAAGCCTGGCCAGCCTCGCATCCCTGCCCAGCCGGATCAGGTCCGGCACCTGTCCAGGCCCCGCCAGCAGCGCCTTGAGCAATGCCCAGATATCGGTGCTGCCATCGGGGCCCATGCCGGCCACCGCGGCGGGCGGCACTTCCCGCTGCGCGGGATCGATCACCACCCGGCAGGCGGCGAACGGCAGCCCGAATTCCTCGGCGACACGCGCCGCGATGTGCGATTCCATGTCGACCGCCAGCGCACCGGTGGCCGCATGCAAGGCCGTCTTGGCCGCCACCGAAGTCACTGCCTGGTCAGCGCCGGCAAGCGTGCCGGAGATGGCCTCGGGCAAGGCAAGCGAAAGCGCGTGCGACCAGCTGGCGTCAACGGGCCGCGATCGATTCCCATCATGAATGGCAGAGGCGACGATCACCCGGCCGGGCAACAGCGCGGGATCCAGCCCGCCGGCCACGCCAAAGCTGATCACGCCGGCGCAGGGACGCGCCAGGCGTTGCCGCAGGCCTTGCGCCAAGGCTTCGGCGCGCAGGCCGTGCAGGGTTTCAACGCCGGGGCCGGCGGCGATGCCGGCCTCGAAGCGCATGCCGGCCACCACCAGCGTGGGACCGGCATGGCGTTGCGGCAAGCTTGGCGCGGTCACATCCCCCACGCCACTGCCCGCGTGCCATCGCGGCGCAGGTTGCGGTAGCGCGCCAGCGCCCACAGCGGGAAGAAGCGCGCGTAGCCGTGGTAGCGCAGGTAGAACACGCGGGGGAAGCCCACCGCGGTGAAGCGTGCCTCGCTCCACAGGCCGTCGGCCTGCTGCATGCGCATGAGGTAGTCCACACCGCGCGCCACGGCCGGATGGTCGACCTGGCCCGCGGCCATCAGGCCCAGCACCGCCCAGGCGGTTTGCGACGGCACGCTCGGCGCGGTCTCGTAGCCCTGGTAGTCGAGGCGGTAGCTGCTGCCGTCCTCGCCCCAGCCGCCATCGGCGTTCTGGATCGAGATCAGCCAGTCGGCGGCGCGGCGCATTTCCGGCGCTTGCGGCGCCATGCCGGCGGCATTGAGCGCGCACAGTGCGCTCCACGTGCCGTAGACATAGTTCGTGCCCCAGCGGCCGTACCAGCTGCCGTCGGCCATCTGCTCGTCGAGCAGGTAACGCTGGGCGCGCCGGAAGGCTTCGCTGCTGGCCGCGGTCTCGCCCAGTTGCGCGAGCATCGACAGGCAGCGCGCCGAGACGTCGGCGGTGGGCGGATCGAGCAACGCGCCGTGATCCGCGAACGGGATATTGTTCAGGTACTCATGCGTGTTCTCGGGCTCGAACGCGCCCCAGCCGCCGTTGCCGCTCTGCATGCCCGCCACCCACTCGCGCGCGCGGCTGACAGCCTCCTCGTAGCGTGAAAGATGGCTGGCCGGCGCCACGGCCGGCGCGGCTGCGCCGGTGCGCGCCGCGCGGTCCATGGCCATCGCCACCACGGCGGTGTCGTCCACGTCCGGGTAATGCGGGTTGGCGTACTGGAAAGCCCAGCCGCCGGGACGCACGTCGGGACGCCGCACGATCCAGTCGCCGCGCACGTCCAGCACCTGCAGCGGGCGCAGCCATTGCAAGCCGCGCTCAACGGCCGCCTCGGCTCGCGGGCCGCCCACCTCCAGCAAGGCGTGGCTGGCCAGCGAGGTGTCCCACACCGGCGACAGGCACGGCTGGCAATAGGCCTCGTCGCCATGCACCACCAGCAGCTTCTCGATGGAGGCGCGGGCCACCGCCACGTCGGGATCGGTGCGCGGCACGCCGAGCACGTCGAACATCATCACGGCATTCGCCATGGCCGGAAAGATCGCACCCAGGCCATCCTCGCCGTTCAGGCGTTCGCGCACGAACTTCTCGGCGCGGGCAATGGCGCGCGCGCGCAGGCTGCGGGGGAACAACGGCTCCGCCACGCGCAAGCCGGCGTCCAGCACACGGAACAAGCCGAACCACACGCGCTTCTGGTGCGGCGCGCGCGGGGCCAGCCGGGCTGCCTGGCAAGGACGGATGAACAATTCGTCGATGCCCACGCCACGCGGGTTCCTGGCCTGGGGACGCAGGCTGTTGAGCACCAGCAGCGGCACGATCACCGTGCGGGCCCAGTACGCGACCTTGGACAGGTGGAACGGGAACCACAGCGGCAGCAGCATGATCTCCACCGGCATCATCGGCACCGCCTGCCATGGCATCACGCCGTACAGCGCGAGCAGCGTGCGGGTGAAGACATTGCTGGCCTCGGCACCGCCCATCCCATGGATGGCGGCGCGGGCACGGCGCATAGGCTCCGACTCGGTGTCGTCGCCAATCATCTTGAGCGCGAAATACGCCTTCACGCTGGCGCTGATGTCCGAGCGGCCCTGATGGAACAGCGGCCAGCCGCCATCGGCATTCTGGATGCGGCGCAGGTAGCGCGCGATACGGGCTTCCAGCACGGTATCCGGGGGCTCGCCCAGATAGTGCACCAGCAATACGTATTCCGCCGGAATCGTCGCGTCGGCCTCCAGCTCGAACACCCAGTGGCCGTCCGGCCGCTGGGTGGCCAGCAAGGCGTCTAGCGCGCGGTCAAGCGTGCCTTCCAACTCGTCCGGCGCGGGCGCGGCATGCGCGGGCTCATTCGAATTGGGGGATAGTGCAACTTGGCTCATCGGTTTCGATGTCCTCTTTTCAACAACGCAATTACGGCAATGCCGCACGCGGCCGCGAGCGGCCATGGGCGGCAGTCAATCGGCGGATTCACCTCACACGAGGCCATGCCGCAGCAAAATCCATAGCAATCGCGCGCGCGGCACGCGAACCCGCGCCCGCGGGTTGGCCCAGCCGCGGGCCAGCAAACGCTGCAGGATCACGTGGTAGACCTCGCCCATGATGCGCGGCGAACGGACCGTGCGGCGCGGCGCCGCGTTCATGATGGCGAATGCCTGGTCGTAGTACGCCTGCGCCTGCTGCGCGACTTCCAGGCACGCGCGGCCAACGGCGGGATGCCCGACGATGGCATGCGGCGTGCCGATCGGCACGCCCGCGCCCAGCAGCGCTTCGGCCGGCAGGTACACACGGCCCAGCTCCGCGTCTTCGTCGATATCGCGCAGGATATTGGTCAGTTGCAACGCGCGGCCAAGGTGATGCGCCAGCGCTACGCCGGCATCGCGCTCCATGCCGAACACGCGCACGGCAAGGCGCCCCACCGCGCTGGCCACGCGGTCGCAATAGAGATCCAGCGTAGCGTTGTCCGGCGCGCGGATATCCGCGTGCACGTCCATGGCCATGCCATCGATGACAGCGAGGAAATCCTCCTGCTGCAAGCCGAAGCGCTGAATCTGGGCAGCCAGCCCGCGCAATGCCGCCGGCGGCGTGCCGGCGTAGCACGCGGCAAGATCGTCGCGCCAGGCGTCAAGCCCGGCAAGGCGCGTGGCGCGCGGGCCGTCGCCATCGGCAATATCGTCCACCGCACGGCAAAAGCCATAGATCTCGAACATCGCCTCGCGTTGCGCGGCGGGCAGGATCTTGAGGGCGGTATGGAATGAGCTGCCGGACGATACGGCATGGCCCGCTTGCGGGACGGTTTGCACTGCGATTTCTGTTCCGGCCACGTAACTCCTCGTCACGCGTTGGACCGCCGTGCTGCTTTACTGCCTAGGCCTGGCTTGTCGCCACAGCCCGGCATGCAGCGCCAGGCGGCATGTTTGGGGTAGTGGGCGATTATACCAACTCCGGCCATGGGCACGGCCGCCAGCCGAAGAAGGAGGCTGGAGGGGGGTGCCGTGCAGTCCACCGCCAGCGCCGCCGTGCCTGGCGCTGGCCTGGAGCGCGCGGCACCGCCTTCAGATTGGCGGGGCGAGCGCCTATTTAACGCGCGGGCCGGCGCTGCGGCGCTCCATCACGAATTTGCCGCGCCTTGGGTCGTAGCACGCCATTTCGACATAATTAGCGTCGTTTAGCGGGTTGTTGCCGCATTCTCCGGCACCCGCGCCACTTGCCGCAGCCTGTGCGGCCAGGGCACGCTCGGCCTCGGCGGCGACGCGCATGCGGCGCAGGTCGGCCAGCACGGACGGCGAGATGCGATCGAGCAGACGGCTGGACCTTAGCTTGTTCATGGCGGCCTTCCTCGAAGGGATGGCGCCAGTGTAGGCCCGTGGTACGGCCGTTTAATGTGCCCTGGACCACGCACCGGCGTATTTTTTTGCGCCGTGGCTGGCGCGCGCGCCACTCCGGTGCCGACGGCCGGCAGGCAGGGGCGCGCTCAGAACCCCAGCGGATAGCCGTCCTTGCGATGGTCCGAAGCCGCCGCGTAGCCATCCTCCAGGCGCATCGCGATCTGCGCGCCGCCGAATTCGAGGTTGCCCCGCGGCGCCACGTCCACCTTGTGGCCGCGCGCGCGCAAGCCTTCCACCGTGGCGGCCGGGCAATTCCACTCCACCGCGATGGTGGCGTTGTCGTCCAGCACGCGCCAGCGAGGCGCATCGCACGCGGCCTGCGGATTCTGGCCGAAATCCGCGAGCCGGCTGGTCATTTGCAGGTGGCCTTGCGCCTGCATCGAGCCGCCCATCACGCCGAAGCTGGCCAGCGGCGCGCCCTTGCGCATCAGAAAGCCGGGGATGATGGTGTGGAACGGCCGCTTGCCAGGGCACACCTGGTTGGGGTGGCCCGGCTTGAGGTTGAAGCCCCAGCCACGGTTATGCAGCGCGATGCCGGTGCCGGGCACGACCACGCCGGAGCCGAAGCCTTTGAAGTTGGACTGGATGTACGACACCATCATGCCGTTGCGGTCCGCCGTGGTCAGGTACACGGTGCCGCCGCTGTGGGGCCTGCCCGGGCCGGCCGCCGCCGCGCGCTCCGGGTCGATGGCCTTGGCGCGGCTGGCCAGGTAGCCGCGATCGAGCAGGTGGGCGGCCTGCACCTCGGTCATTGCCGTATGGTCGCCCACGTACTCGTGCAGATCGGCAAACGCCAGCTTCATGGCTTCCACCTGCACATGGATAGCGGCGGCGGAGTCCACGCCCATCGCCGCGACATCGAAATGCTCCAGCATGCCCAGCGCCATCAGCGCGCCGATGCCCTGCCCGTTCGGGCCGATTTCGAACAACTCCAGGTCGCGATAGGACATGCTGATCGGCTGGACCCAGTCCGCGCGATGAGCGGCGAGGTCGGCCTCGCTGATCAGCCCGCCGGTGGCGCGCGCATGCGCGGCGATGCGGCCGGCCAGCTCACCGTGATAGAAGTCGTCGCCCTTGGTCTCGGCGATGCGCGCCAGCGTCTGTGCCTGGCCCGTGCAGATGAAGCGCTCGCCCGGCAGCGGCGCGCGCCCGTTCGGCGCGAAGGCGTCGGCAAAGCCCGGCTTGTCGATCAGCACGGGCACCTGCGCCTGCCACTGGCGGTGCACGGTGTGCGAGACCAGGAACCCGTTGCGCGCGTATTCCAGCGCGGGCTCGAAGAGCTCGGCAAACGGCAGGCTGCCGAATTTTTCCCACGTGGCGCGCCAGCCGGAAACGGCGCCCGGCACGGTCACGGTGTCCCAGCCGTTGAGCGGCATGCTGGCGTAGCGCGAGAAATACTCGGGCGTCCACGCCGCCGGCGCCCGTCCGCTGGCGTTCAGGCCGTGCAGTTCCTTGCCGTCCCAGATCAGCGCAAAGGCATCGCCGCCGATCCCGTTCATGCACGGCTCGACCACGGTCAGCGCGATCGCCGTGGCCAGCGCCGCGTCCACGGCATTGCCGCCACGGGCCAGCATGCGCAGGCCTGCCGCGGCCGCCAGCGGCTGCGAGGTGGCCACCACGTTGTCGGCCAGCACGGGCACGCGTTGCGAGGGATAAGGGAAATTCCAGAAATTGGTCATGGCTTTGCGAGACTCGGAGGGTTGGGGGAATCTGGCCAGCGGCTTGCACGGCAGCGCCGGCCAGATGCGTTTGTGTTTTGTTCTTGCGCGGCGGCTACTCGATCTTGACGTTGGCCGCGCGCGCCACCTTCTCCCATGCGCGCATCTCGTCGCCGATCATGCGGCCGAACGGCTCGGGCGCGGTGTACTTGATCTGCACGCCCTGCGCTTCCATGGCCGTGGCCAGCTCCGGCGAGGCCAGCACCTCCTTCATCGCGGCGGAAAGCTGCTTGAGCACCTGGGGCGGCGTGCCCTTGGGCGCAACCAGGCCGAACAGGTTGTCGGCACGGAAGTCCCGGATGCCGGCCTCGGTCACCGTTTGGGCATCGGGCAAGGAACCCAGGCGGTGATCGGACGCCACCGCCAGCAACCGTAGCTTGCCGGATTTCACGTGCGGCAGGGCCGAGGGAATGCTGTCGAACATCATGCTCGCCCGGCCTGCCATCAGGTCCGGCAGCGCGAAGGCGCTGCCCTTGTACGGCACGTGCACCACGTCCACGCCGGTACGCAGCTTGAACAGCTCCGACTCCAGGTGCGACAACGTGCCGGAGCCTTGCGAGGCGAAGTTGTACTTGCCGGGAGACGCCTTGAGCAGGCCGACCAGCTCAGGCACCGAATGCACCGGCAACGAGGACGGCACCACCAGGATATGCGGCACGGTGCCGATGCCGGCAATGGGCACGAAATCGCGGGCGAGGCTGGCAGGCTGGTTGCTATACGTTGCAGCCGCAATGGCGGCATTGCTGACAGCGGCCAGGTAAAGCGTATAGCCATCAGGCGCGGCCTTGGCCGCGAAGCTCATGCCGATGGCCCCGCCGGCGCCGGGGCGGTTGTCCACCACCACCGGTTGCTTGAGCACGGTGGACAGGCGCTGGCCCACCGCGCGCGCCAGCACATCGGTGGCGCCGGACGGCGGGAAGGACAGCACCAGCTGGACCGCGTGGTCCGGGTAATCCGCTGCGGCGGCTGGCGTGGTGGTGGCAGCGGCGCCCGCGGCCAGCGCCAGCAGCAGGCCAGCTTGTGCCCGCTTGCCCCCACGGAAGAGACGGGCTGGCCCCTGCAACGGGCGGGTACGGTAAAGCGACGGGATAAACATGATCAGGGTTGCTCCGGATAGCGTCGAAGACGTTAACTGCCGAGGTAGAGTCGGAACGTTCCGGGGCGCAGCCGCTTTGGCTGCCGGCTTGTTTGCGCGCCCCTGTCATGCTGGATCTGGCTTCGCCTTGGGGCGATATTGACTGACGGGAAGCGCAGATTTTAGGCGCGCCCGGCGGCCACCGGGATGCGGATCGGCCATAGAGCTATGCGAAAATGGAATACGCATTGCGGCCACGGCCTGGCGCCCTTGCCAGGCCAAGCTGGCGGCAAGCTTTCCCTCACCGTTCCGACGCTTCCGAAGGCACATCCCATGCAGCTGAAATGGATCGACGACCTGCTGGTCCTGGAGAAGACGCGCAGCTTCTCGCGCGCCGCCGAGTTGCGGCATATCACGCAGTCGGCGTTGTCGCGGCGCATCCGTTCGCTGGAAGACTGGGCGGGCGCGGTGCTGGTCGACCGCAACACCTTCCCCATGGACCTGACCCCGGCCGGCAAGACCTTCTGCACCAGCGGGCGCGAGGCACTCACGCTGCTGATGGAGGCACGTGCCACGCTGCGCCAGGAAAGCCGCATGCCGGGCAAGGCCATCCAGATCGCCGCCGGGCATACCTTGTCGCTGACCTTCCTGCCGGGCTGGCTCAAGGCATGCCAGAAGCGCTACGGCCAGTTCAATGCCCGGGTCGTGGCCGCCAACGTGCTCGAAGCCGTGGTGGCGCTGTCGGAGGGCAACTGCGACCTGATGCTGGGCTACAACCATGCGCGGGTGCCGGTCTCGCTGGATCCGGACAAGTTCCGCAGCCTCACGGTGGGGCACGACGTGCTGATGCCGCTGTGCGCGCCCAATGCGCGCGGCGCCCCGCTGTTCCCGCTAGGCAGTAGCGGCGCCAAACCGATTCCCCACCTGGCCTACACGGCCAGCACCACGCTTGGCCGCATCGTCGAGGTGATTCTCGAAGACGCGCCGCCACGCCGCGCGCTGGAGCGTTGCTATGAGGCCGACATGGCAATCCTGCTGATGAAGATGGCCAGCGAGGGCCACGGCGTGGCCTGGCTGCCGCGCACCACCGCGGCCGATGCGCTCGCGGCGGGCACGCTGGTGCCGGCGGGAGACGCCGCGTGGTGCTCGGCATTCGATATCTGCGCGTATCGCGCCACCCATGCCAGCAACCCTACCCTGCTGGCGCTCTGGGAGGTGCTGGAGCGGCAGGCGCAATAGCGCGCATCGCCGCACCGCTCGCTGCGCCGCGTCACCTATGCTGTAAAGGCTTGAAAACCGCTGCGGGAGCACTGACACCATGGGCCTTCTTGGCATCCTGCTGGCCCTTGGCCTGCTGATCTGGCTGGCCTACCGGGGCTGGAGCATCCTGCTGCTGGCGCCGGCGGCGTCGCTGCTGGCCGCGGCCACGGCCGGCGAGCCCCTGCTGGCGCACTGGACCCAGACCTTCATGGGCAGCGCCGCGGGCTTCCTTGCCCAGTTCTTCCCGTTGTTCCTGCTCGGCGCGCTGTTCGGCAAACTGATGGATGACAGCGGCTGCGTCAACGCCATCGCCGCATGGATGACGCTCAAGCTCGGCCCCCCGCGCGCCATCCTGGCGGTGGTGCTGGCCGGCGCGTTGGTCACCTACGGCGGTGTCAGCCTGTTCGTGGCCTTCTTCGTGCTGGCGCCGATGGCACAAGCGCTGTTCGCCGCCGCGCAGATCCCGCGCCGGCTGATGCCGGCGGCGATCGCGCTGGGCACCTCCACCTTCACCATGTCCGCCCTACCCGGCACCCCAGCCATCCAGAACGCGATCCCGATGCCGTTCTTCGGCACCACGCCGTTTGCCGCGCCGGGCCTGGGCGTGCTGGCGTCCGCCATCATGCTGGCCATCGGGCTGTGGTGGCTCGCGCGCGTGGAGCGCGCCGCGCGCCGCGCAGGCGAAGGCTTTGGCGACGAGGCGCTGGAATCCGCCGACCGCGCCGCCGGCGATGAACTGGTGCGCGAGCGCGCCACGGTGGCCAACGCGTTCGATCCCGCCGAAGCGCGCCACGGCGCGCGCAGCGCCGAATGGCCGGCAGCGTGGAGCGCGTTCCTGCCCTTGGTGATGGTGGTGGCCGTGAACCTGGCGATGAGCTTGCTGGTGTTGCCCCGCTGGAACGCGAGCTACCTGGCCAACGAGCGCTGGGGCGGCACCAGCCTGGCGGCGCTGGGGGGCGTATGGTCGGTGCTGGTGGCGCTGGCAGCGGCCATCCTCTGCCTGCTGGCATTGCACCGCAAGCGCCTGGGCAAGCTGCGCGAGAGCATGGACGCGGGCGCCAATGCCGCCGTGCTGCCGGCAATCAGCGTGGCCAGCCTGGTGGGCTTTGGCTCGGTGGTGGCTGCCCTGCCTGCCTTTGCACTGGTGCGCGAATGGGTGTTGTCGATCGAGGGCGGTCCGCTGGTATCGCTGGCGGTGGCCACCAATGTGCTCGCCGCGCTGACCGGCTCGGCTTCGGGCGGGCTGACCATCGCCCTGCAGGCGCTGGGCGGCACTTACCTGCAGCTATCGGAGGTAACAGGCATCGACCCGGCCCTGATGCACAGGGTCGCCGTGATTGGCGCTGGCACACTGGACAGCCTGCCGCACAACGGCGCGGTGGTGACGCTGCTGGCGGTTTGCGGCACCACGCATCGCGAAAGCTATCGCGATATCGTGGTGGTTGGCATCATCGGCCCGATCGCGGCGCTGGCGGCGGTCATCGCGCTCGGCGGCGCCTTCGGCTCGTTCTAGGCAGGTTCCGGGCGCGCGCCTTGCCTCAGGCGGCTCAGGTGGCTCAGGTGCCGGAAGCGACAGTCCGTGACGCAAAGACGACAAAACCAGGTTTTGGGTAAATCGATACATGCACTTGGGAAAATTCGTATCATTGATACGACATTCTGACTTGCGGAACAATCAGTTGCATACTCGAAGCGTCGCTTAATGCGCGCGTCATGCAAATCGGCTAGAGCGGAGAGAAGAAAGCGTCACTGCGGCGAAGGGCAATGGCCGTTGCGGCAAGCACTATAGTGAAGACTGTTTCCGCCCCGCCAGAAGGATGCCGCATGAACGCCAGCCACTATCGCGCCACCGCCCTGAAGATCCTGATCGCCGCGCTGCTACCGGTGGCAGCCGCGCATGCGCAGCTCGGGGACCTGCTCAAAGGCGCCACGCAGGGCGGCACCGAGAGTTCGTCCGGTGGCCTGAGCGGCCTGGGCAGCGGCCTGGGCGGAATGAGTGGAATGCCCTCGCTGCAATCGCTGAGTTCGGGCAGTACCGGCAATGTCGCCGGGATCCTGGAGTTCTGCGTGAAGAACAACTACCTTGGCGGTGCCAGCGGCGCCGCCTCGGTCAAAGACAAGCTGCTGGGCAAGGTCGGCGGTAACGCGCCCACGTCGGACGCCGGCTATACCAGCGGCGCCAAGGGCATCCTGAGCAGCAGCGATGGCAAGCAGTTCGACCTGAGCGGCGGCGGCCTCAAGGAGCAGGTCACCAAGCAGGTCTGCGACAAGATCCTCGCGCAGGGCAAATCGCTGCTGTAGGGCCAGGCGCGCCGAGCGCCCGGTCAGCGCTCAACGCTCAGGCGGGCAACAGGCGAAAGGCCGACACGGCATGGTGCAGCGCGCCGGCCTGGTCTTCCAGCGACGTGGCGGCCGCGCTCGCCTGCTCCACCAGCGCCGCGTTCTGCTGCGTCATCTGGTCCATCTGCGCGACCGCGCGATTGACCTCCTCGATGCCGGTGCGCTGCTCCGCGGTGGCCGAGGCGATGCCGTCCATGATCGACGTCACGCGGCCGACCGCGTTGACGATCTCGGCCATGGTCTGCCCGGCCTGTTCCACCAGTGCMGAGCCGCTGTCGACCTGGCCCACCGACTCGACGATCAGCGTCTTGATTTCCTTGGCCGCGCCCGCGCTGCGCTGCGCCAGGTTGCGCACCTCGCCAGCCACCACCGCAAACCCGCGTCCTTGCTCGCCGGCGCGCGCGGCTTCCACCGCGGCGTTAAGCGCCAGGATATTGGTCTGGAACGCAATGCCGTCGATCACGCCGATGATGTCGTTGATCTTGCGCGAGCTGGCGGTGATGCCGCGCATCTTGTCCACCACCTGGCTGACCACGCTGCCGCCCTGCTGCGCGATCTGCGAGGCGTCGGACACATACTGGCTGGCCTCCTTGGCGTTGTCGGCATTCTGGCGCACCGTCGCGGTGATCTGCTCCATGCTGGCGGCAGTCTGCTGCAGCGAGGCCGCCTGCTGCTCGGTGCGGCTCGACAGGTCGCTATTGCCCGAAGCGATCTCCTGGGCCGCCGAGGTGATGGAATCGGCCGATTGCTGGATGCCCGCCACCGTGCCGGCGAGCTGGTCGCGCATATGGCCAATGGCGTACATCAGGCTGGAGCGGTCGTCCGGGTGAGTTTCGACGCGCGCCGTGAGGTCGCCGCTGGCCATGCGCAAGGCAAGGGCCGCGGCGGTAGCGGGCTCGCCGCCCACCGAGCTCTGGATGCTGCGGATCAGCAGCGTAGCCACCGCGGAAATCACAATGCCCAGCAGCACCAGCAGCCCCAGCGATTGATAGAGCGAGGCGCGGAACTGCGCTTGCACGTCATCCATATACGTGCCGGCGACCAGATCCCAGCCCCACGGCTTGAAGCGCGCCACGTAGCCGATCTTGGGGCTGGGCTGGTCGCTGCCCGGCTTGGGCCACCAGTAGTCCAGGTGGCCCGCGCCGTCGGCCGACGCGCCGCGGGCCGCGATATCGGCGTACAAGGCGTTGCCCTTGGCGTCCTTGAAGTCGCTCATGTTCTTGCCGTTGAGCTTGGCGTTGATGGGATGCATCAACAGCACGGAATCCGCGCCGACGATGGTGATGTAGCCATCCTTGCCATAACGCTGTGCGGCGACGCGGGCCGTGGCCTGGGCCTTGGCATCGGCCTCGGACATCTTGCCCTGGCGCGCTTGCTCGGCATAGTCGCGCACCAGCGAGAGCGACATGTCGACGATATTAGCCAGCTCGCTGCGGCGATCGGCCATTTGCAGCTGGCGGGTCTGGAAGGCATGCATCACGGTCAGCAACAGCAGGCCGAGCCAGGCCAGCACAAGGGGAATCCACAGCTTTTTTCGCAGGGTCAGACGATTCATGGCACTCGCTTCTCGGGGCAATCGCCAGTCATGCAGGAGGCATGCGGCATCTCCGGATATCGGAGCCGGGCTCGCCTTCTTTAGCGAAAGGCGCGGCAGGACGGCACGAAAGGCCTCGAAGCGCAGAAAATGCCGCATGAAGCACCAAAATGGCGACAGGTTGCGCCAGGCTGAAACGCCAGCGCACTCGCACGGTGCAAAGAAAACGCCTGCCATCCGCCCCCGAAAGCAGCGCAAATACGGCTACAATGCGCCTCGCATTCCACCCAGCAATTGCAATTGACTTGCAATTGCCTTGCAAGTGGACTGCCAAGGGTTCGAAGGTGCCTCCGGCGCGCAGCGCGCGGCGGGGGTTAAACGGGAAACAGGTGCGCCGCCGGCCATGCCGCGGCTAATCCTGTGCTGCCCCCGCAACGGTCAGCAGGTACAAAGGTGTCACGCCGCGCCAACAGGCCGCGGCAGCCACTGCGCATCATCGCGCGGGAAGGCGGCACCCCGGACGCGCCCCAGCGGCAGGCGTCCCCCTGCAAGCCCGGATACCGGCCTTCGACCGATCACCGGGGCTGCGGACGGGCGGCCAGGCGTGAGACGGCTGGCCACGCGTCTGGCAGTCACTGCGCGCTCGTCCGCGGCTGGTTCGTTTATTGCCGCCGGGCGGGGTCGCCCGCGGCCAATGATGGAAAGTTCATGTCCGCGCGCCCTCGCATTGCCCGTACCGCCTCGCCGGCGGCCGTCACGCCACGCAAATGTCGTCATGCGCCCAAGCCGCGCCAGCTCGCGCATCGTTGCGCGCTCGCGCTATCGCTGGGGGCCTTCGCCGGCCTCGGCGCCGATGCCGCCTGGGCGGCGGACGATGCGCAACCTTCGGAGCGAGCGCAATCGCAGCCGTCGCGCGGCAGCACGATGCTACCGGCGGTGGTAGTCAGCAGCGCCTCGCAGCCGCCCGGGCTCGCGCTGTCCGAGCCCACCAGCACCGGCAGCCGCCTTGGCCTGACCCCGCTGGAAACGCCCGCTAGCGTGGAAGTCCTGTCCGGCGACACCATTCGCGAACGCGGCGATTTGTCGCTGCGCGAGGCCGTGACCCGCGCCACCGGCATCACGTCCAATGGCGCGCCCGGCAACGGCGGCACGGCGCTCGCGGCACGCGGCTTCGCAGGCCAAGGCTCGGTGATGCAGTTGTACGATGGCACGCGCCTCTACGTGGCCTCCGGCACCGTCACCTTCCCCTTCGATACCTGGTCCGTGGACCGCATCGAAGTGCTGCGCGGCGCGGCCTCGGTCATGGTTGGCGAAGGCGCGATCGGCGGCGTGGTCAACGTGATCCCCAAGAAGCCGATACGCGCGCCGATCGCCAACGAGCTGCAGCTCACCGGCGGCACGCAAAGAACAGCACGCGCGGCGTTCGACAGCGGCGGCGCAGTCAACGAGACGCTCTCCTACCGCTTCAACGCCAGCTATAACCGCTCCGGCGGCTGGGTGGACCGGGGCGACTCGCGCAGCCTGGCGGTGTCGGCCGCGGTGCGGCTAGACGTATCGCCCGAGTTCAACCTGACGCTGTCCTATGACGATGCCGACCAGCACCCGATGCAATACCTGGGCACGCCGCTGGCGGGCGGCGGCCTGGACACCTCGCTGCGCAAGAAGAACTACAACGTTGGCGATGCCGACATCACCTACCGCGACCGCTGGACCCGGCTCGCGGCGCAGTGGCAGCCCAACGAGCGGGTCACGGTGCGCAACCAGTTCTACTACCTCACCAGCCAGCGCCACTGGCGCGACGCCGAGTCCTATACCTTCCTGCCCGCGACGGGCCAGGTGCGCCGCACCGACTACCTGGAGATCCTGCACGACCAGGAACAGGTGGGCAACCGCGCCGACCTGAAGATCGATGGCCAGTTGTTCGGCATGGCCAATACCGCCATGGTGGGGTTCGACGTTAACCGCATCAACTACACCAATAGCAGCAACTCGCCCTATGGCGGCGCATCCACGGTCAATGCCTACCAGTTCGACCCGGGCCAGTTCTTCAGCCCGCCAGGCGTTGTCACGTCGCCGCGCTTTCGCACCCACACCACGCAAGCCGCGCTGTTTGGCGAGGACCGCCTCAAGCTGACCCGGGAATGGTCGGTGATTGGCGGCGTGCGGCTGGACCATGCCCAGCTGGAACGCGGCAACCTGCTCACGGGCGACGACTGGACCCGCAGCTTCAACAACGTCACGTGGCGCGCGGGCACCGTCTACGCATTCACGCCAGCCCTGTCGGTGTATGCGCAGTACGCCACCGCCACCGATCCGCTGAACGCACTGATCTCCACCTCGGACGCACAGAAGGATTTCAAGCTGGCCGCCGGGCGGCAGATCGAAGCCGGGGTCAAGCAATCGTTCTGGAACCAGCGCGGCGAGTGGACTTTTGCCGCCTACCAGATCGTCAAGAAGAACCTGCTGACACGCGACGCCAACAACCCGGCGTTGGCGGTGCAGGTGGGCGAGCAATCCTCGCGCGGGCTGGAGGCCTCGGTCAGCGTGGAACTCATGCGCGGGTTGCGGTTGGAAGCCAACGGCACCGTGCTGCGCGCCCGCTACGACAACTTCGCGGAAAGCGTGAACGGCGCGCTGGTCTCGCGCAATGGCAATGTGCCCACCAGCGTTGCGCAGCAGGCGGCCAACCTGTGGCTGACGTGGGCCTTCGCACCGCAGTGGCAGGTAGGCAGCGGCCTGCGCTACGTGGGCAAGCGCTACACCAACAACGCCAATACCACCACCATGCCGTCGTACACGGCGGTGGATGCCTCGCTGCAATGGCGCGTATCGCGCAAGACGGCGCTGACGCTGCGCGTGTACAACCTGTTCAACCGCGACTACGCCGAATCCTCCGGCAACAGCGGCAGCCAGTGGCTGCTGGGCCGGCCGCGCGCGGCCGAGCTGTCGGCCAACTTCTACTTCTAGGCCCGGCATGGCAAGCACACCCCTGTCCTGGCGTGAAGCGTGCTGGCGCTTCACGCGCCGCTGGCTCTACCTGGTGCACCGCTGGGCCGGGATCGCGGGCTGCCTGCTGATCGCCATGTGGTTTCTCTCGGGATTGGTCATGATGTACGTGGCCTTTCCCGCGCTAACCGACGCCGAGCGCCACGCGGGGCTCCCGCCGCTGGACCTGCCCGGGGTAAGGATCACGCCGGATGCCGCGATGGCCAGCGCGGGCCTCACCCGCTTTCCGCGCAGCCTGCGCCTGGAGATGATGGGCGCGCACCCGGTCTACCGGATGATCGACTGGAACGGCAAGCCTTACACCGTCTCCGCCCGCGACGCGGCGCGCATCGAGCAGGTGGATGCCGTCGCCGCGCAAGCTATCGCCCGCCGTTTCTCCGGTGCGGCGGGCGCGCGCTGGGTGGAAACCGCGGAGCGCGACCAGTGGACCGTGCCCAACGGGCTCAATCCCTGGCGGCCGCTGCATCGCATTGCGCTGGACGATGCGGCCGGCTCCGAGCTGTACGTGTCTGCCAGGACCGGCGAGGTGATGCGCGACACGAGCCGCGCCGAACGGTTCTGGAACTGGCTCGGCTCGGTGCCGCACTGGCTGTACTTCACGCCGGTGCGGGCCGACCCGCCGCTATGGCGGCAGGTCGTGCTGTGGACCTCCGGCGTGTGCATTGCCGTGGCCGTCAGCGGCGTCTGGATAGGCTGGCTGCGGCTGCGCGTGCGCCGCCGGTTTGCGCATGGCAGCGCCCGCGGCACCTCGCCCTATCACGGCTGGATGGCCTGGCACCATATCGCCGGGCTGGCCGCATCGCTGTTCCTRCTGGCGTGGCTGGCCAGCGGCTGGCTGTCGGTCAACCCCAACCAGTGGTTTGCGGGGCGGGCGTTTGCGCAGCCAGCGCTGGAACGCTACGCCGGGGCAACCCTGCCGCACTTCCCCGCCGGCGATGGCGCGACGCTGGCGGGTCTGCTGTCCAACACCGCCGTGCCCCCAAGGGAAATCAAGCTGGCCTGGCAGGCCGGCGTGCCGGTCATGCTGGTGGCGACCGCGGCCACGACGCAAGCCTATCGCGCCGACACCGGCGCGCCGCTGGCGCTCACGGCCGCGGCACTGGCCCAGGCAGCCGCGCGGCTGATGCCGGACGCCACCGTCGCCGGCCACGACCTGCTGCACGAGGATGACGCCTACTGGTACAGCCACCACCAGCCGCGCAAGCTGCCGGTGCTGCGCGTGCGCTTTGACGACGATGGCGCGACGTGGGCGTACATCGACCCGGACACCGGCAACCTGCTGGGCCGCAGCGACCGCAGCCGCCGCGCCTACCGATGGCTGTTCCATGCCGCGCACAGCTGGGACTTTGGCTGGCTAGTGCGCCATCGCCCAGCCTGGGACGCAACGGTCTGGTTGCTTTCGGTTGCCGGGCTGGTAGTCTGCGTCAGTGGCGTGGTGATTGGCTGGCGCAGGTTGTTTCGCGGGCGCCGCCGGCGGGCATGAGTCCCGGCCTGGCGTCCATCCACTCAGAATCCCCGATCTTTCACGGACCGCTCATGTTCCGCTTTCTAGCCAGCATCTTCAACGACCAAGACGCCGACGTGCGCCGCAAGGTCATTGCGCTCTATGTCTTCCTGATCGCCGCCAACGTGGGGGCATGGCTGTGGGCACTGGCAGCGTTCCGCGACCACCCCATGCTGCTGGCGTCCGCCGTGCTGGCCTACACGCTCGGTCTGCGCCACGCCGTTGACGCCGACCATATCGCCGCCATCGACAACGTCACGCGCAAGCTGATGCAGGAAGGCAAGCGTCCGGTGACGGTCGGCTTCTTCTTCTCGCTCGGCCACTCCACCGTGGTCACGCTGATGTCGATCGGCATCGCGGTTGCCGCCGCCGCGCTGCAAACACGCTTCGCCGACATGAAAGCCGTGGGCGGCATGATTGGCACCAGCGTCTCCGCGCTGTTCCTGTTCCTGCTGGCCTTCTTCAACCTGCTGATCCTGATCTCCGTGTGGCGTGCCTTCCGCGCGGTCAAGCGCGGCGAAGCGCTCAAGGAGCAGGACCTGGACCTGCTGCTGAACAACCGCGGCGTGCTCTCGCGGCTGTTCCGCCCGCTGTTCCGGCTGGCCAGCCGCAGTTGGCATCTGTTCCCGATGGGGCTGCTGTTTGGCCTCGGCTTCGACACCGCGACCGAGGTCGCGCTGTTCGGCCTGTCCGCCGCTGAAGCCGCCAAGGGCGTACCCTTCTGGACCATCATGGTGTTCCCCGCGCTGTTCACCGCCGGCATGTCGCTGGTGGACACCACCGACGGCATCCTGATGCTGGGCGCCTACGGCTGGGCCTTCACCAAGCCGATCCGCAAGCTCTACTACAACATGACCATCACGCTGGTCTCGGTGGTGGTCGCGGTCGTCATCGGCGGCATCGAAGCACTCGGGCTGATCGCCGACAAGCTCGGGCTCGAAGGCGGGCTGTGGGACGTGATCGGCGCGCTAAACGCGCATTTCGGCATGCTCGGCTATGTGATCATCGGCGTGTTCGTGCTGAGCTGGCTGATCTCGATGGTGGTGTACCGGGTGCGGCGTTATGACGAGATCGAGGTGAGGATGGGGTGAAGGTATGGTGGGACGGATAACCGCTTGGCGCTAATCTCGATCAGACAGCTACCGCTTCAGCAAAGGCGTGACGACCTGCTCCAGCCGCTCGGCTGTCCAGGCCGGGCTGGCATCATCCCAGCCGTTATCGGCGAGGATCCCCGCGCGGTCGATGGTGAAGTTCACTGGAAGGCGCCAGACCCGGCCGTAGCCACCCGCGTAGGCACTACCCAGCAGCCCTACCGGAAAGGCGAGGCTGGCAGCCATCTTGCGCACATCGGCGAGCGAGTCCGGCGTGTCCAGGCTGAAGCCGAGCACGGTCAGCCCTTCGCGGGCGTGCGCCGCCGCATAGGCCGACAAGACAGGAAGCTCTGTGTGGCACGGGCCGCACCACGTCGCCCAGAACGTGAGTACGACTACCTGGCCATGCAGGTCCCGCGTATCGATGGTACGCCCGTCGAGCGTGCGCAGCGCCAGCGGTGGCGCAGGCCGCCCCACCGCCAGGCTCTCCGCGCTCGCCGATGCGTGCCAGCCAGCAAGCGATGGTCCGCAGGCAAGAGCGGCGGCCTTCCGGATCCAGTCGCGACGAGACGAGAGATCAGAACGCATAGGACACCCCCAAGTTGCCAGTCCAGCGAGGGAAGAGCTGATATCCCTGAAGATTGCTATAGATTGCCTTCTGCACAAAGGCGTACACGCGCACGTGCTCGCTCACCGCGACGGTGACCCCGGGGCTCAGGTAGAGCACGCTACCTCCAGTACTGATGGTATCGGCGAGTGCACCCTGGTCTGCGCTCTTGCGAGTGAAATTGAACTGTAGTTGGGGCACCACCTTTGGGTTGGCTACGTAGCGCAGGCCGGTGCTCACGGTCAGGAGATTGCCGGGACGATAGTCCGCATTGAAGTCGTGCAGGCGTTGCATCACCGCCGCCTGGAATTGGCCGTTGATGAACGCATCGAAATTCTGGCTGACCGGCTGGTAATAGTACGCGCCAAGAATCAGGTCGGTGCTGCCGGTACCGGGCTGCAGGCTGGCGTCGAGCGCCTGGCCAGCAGCCGCATTCGGGCCTGACGAGAAGAACACCGGGCGGCGGCCCACGGTGGCGCCGGTGGCGACATTCTGGCCTCCGTAGGCGCCCGTGGGCAGCTTCACGCCAAGTTGCACACCCAGGTTTCGGGTGGGCAGGAATCCCTGGTAGGTGCCAATGAGCTTGATATCGCCCAGGCCACTGGCGGTCACACCACTCACGTTGTCCGGCGTGAGCTGGTCGGAAGTCGCATTGCCGTACGTGGTGTGACTGCGGTCAATGATGGGAACAATAGTGCTAAAGCTCCAACTACTATTCGGGCTGTAGCTCAGTCCCAGGTTGTAGTAACGGTTGATTGTCTGCTTCTCCACCTCCTGGCCGCCGCCAGCGTCGTTGATTGCGGCAGCCTGCGTGGCGGGGACGGATCCTGTCCCATGGCGCAGTTGGTTCTGGTTGATGAAGCTGTAGTCGAAGCTGATGCGCCAGCCCGGCATTGTGGAGTAGCCCATGGCGGCATCGGCGCTGAGTGAGCAGCCGCAGGTGGCACAGGCGAACGCAAACGAGGGAAGCAGCAAGGCGGCACCCGCGGTGCCGGCGCGAAGGATCGGATTCATGGTGTTCAGGGCGATACGGGGGCGGACCGGTAGTCCGCCCGTGGCATGGGCGCGCGCCCGTACAGCGCGCGGGCGATCAGGCGAAGCCGATCATGCCAAGGGCGGCGCTCGGGCCGTCGCGCGAAGAATGCCCGGAGGCCGATAGGCATCCGGCTGTAACACCGGCCGCACAAGGCCAAGTTGTCTCAGGTAAGGCTGAAAGACAAAGGGCACGTGCGGCATTGCAACAGTGCTGGCGAGATCCGCGCAGACCAGGCAGCAGAGGGAATCGTCGAGGCTCTGGTGACTGCCAGGGGCGTCCTGATCGAGGGACGTTTGATCGTCTACCGAGACGACACGTATGCCGCTCGCACTGCAGATCGAGTGATCTACCATACCCCCGGCCGCTTGCCCGTGGGCCATCGGCGGCCATGGCGAGTGCAACGCCATGCCCAGCAGCGCGAGCCAGAAGACGAGCCGATGGGTGAAGGACATGTTGCGCCGCGAAAATGGGTGGCTGATTATAGTGGCGAGCCGCCGCCTGAAAGGACGCTTTGGGCTTGATCCAGCTAGACCGGGGTGTGACACCGAGTCGCACCCACTGCCGCCGGATCGGCATTTGCGCCGGATGTCATCGCAAACGGCCCCCTGTCCATTCATGTAGTCAGCTTACGCCGCATCTCCCCGCACTCTGTACGCTATGCCACTCTCTTCTAAGAAGCCAGCACGACGTCGCCCGTCGCCGGCGCTTGGGGCGTCGCGGTCAGCTGTGAACCGGCGCGATGAGATGGCTTCGTGTCCTAGGTCTGCTTTCGCACATACCGTGAGGGCTACTTGTGCGGGCCGTGCGATAGAATCGACCGGCTGAAGATTGTATTTCGAGATTCCCCATGTCGATTCAACGCTTGTTCTCCCCCATCCGGATCACCGCAGGCGCCATCGCCCTGCTGTACGCCGCTGCCGCATGGTCGCACACGCATCTCCAGCAGCAAGCGCCCGCGGCCGATTCAACGCAGGCCGCGCCGCAGGAGGTGCGGCTCGATTTCTCCGAGCCTCTGGAAGGCCCACTCAGCAAGATCGAAGTGACGGATGGTGCCGGCAAGCAGGTCACGGCCAACAAGGCGGCCTTCGACGCGGTCGCCCCAAAAACGCTGCGCGTGCCGCTCGACAAGCTGGCTCCCGGCAACTACACGGTCAATTGGAACGTGGTCTCCATCGATGGACACCGCACCAAGGGTCGCTATCGCTTCACGGTGGAGTAATGGAAGACCCCGCAACCGCCTTGAGTTGGTGGCTAGGCGGTGGCGTGTCGGTGGTGCTTGCCGCCACACTCGGCGTCTGGTCGCTGTCGCCGGCATTGCCTCCCGACTCGGCGCAGCGTTGGATGCGAAGCTGCCTGTTGCTATTGGCGTGCGTCTTCCTGGCTTACCTGCCGGCTTTTGCGCTGGCGCTGGCGGATGAGCCGGCCGGTGAACTCTTCCCCACGGTCTGGCTCGTGCTGCGGCATACACATAACGGCGCCATGTGGTTGCTCGGCGCCGTCGCCTTGATCGCGGCCGGTATTGCCAGTTCAGGAGAATCGGCGGGACCGCCGGGGCGTTGGCCGCGTGGCGCCATGGCTGCCAGCCTGACGCTGTTCGTGGGCGCACGCGCCGCTACGGGTCATGCGGCCGAGGCTGGCACCTTCAGTGCGGCGGTACTCGTACATGTTGTCCACATTGCCGCTGGCTGCACATGGGCAGGGTGCGTGATGGTCTCCCAGGCCATACTACTGCGCCGGCCTGAAGCCAATGTGTTATGGCAGACGGCCTTCCTGCAACGGCTGTCGCAGGTCGCCGCGCTGGCTCTGACCCTGGTTGTCGTGAGTGGCCTATTCAACGTATGGCGAATACTGGACGCAGCGCAAGTCTCATTCGGCGCCTATGAGCAACGATTGACGGTCAAACTGACTGTCGTGGGACTAGCCGCGGCCTTGGGCGCGTGGAACCGTTGGATTGCATTACCCCGCCTGCTACAGGGCGATGCGTCCGCCCGAAAACCGTTCGCGCTTAGCCTGTCTGCCGAGGCTGTTCTGCTGATGCTGGTCCTTCTACTTGCGGCTAGGCTTGGCTCGACCATGCCATCCATGTAGTCGATGAGATGCCCATGCGGGAGCCGACGAACGTGTCCTGCGCCGCCGCCTGGCCTACGAACAGGCCGAAGCACAACGAAACGCGATCGCCAGCAACTTGCCCACCGCCGGGCGGCGTCGTGGTCGACACCGCCGCGAGGCTATGGCTGTCCCGGTACAACCCACCGCGGTCGGACGTTTGTCACGAAAGCGGCCGTTCAATGAGAGCGATTAGCGGGCAGCATTGTTATCTTGTTGGAAGTGAAAAACAGTGTGTTCCCAATACTTTCTGGGCGACTTTCCCGAACACAGCCACCCAATTTTTTTGAGATATCTGGCAATGAACCAGTTTAGTGAGCCGTGCCCAACAAACAACACAGCACCGTGAGTGGAAGCCATCTCGACCAGATGCTCGGCACAGCGGAAAGCTCTCTCTCTAGCCGCTTTGAATGGCTCTACATTTTCTGAATATCCGAATGCCCAGGCAAGCCGAAAAAATACCGACCACAGTGGTAGCGAGAGTTTCGGGATGCGCCACGCTGCATGGGGCATCTCCATCTCCCGGAACATGGAGTCACAAACACCTATACGCTTGACACCCAGAAGTTTCGCAGACTCCAACGAGCGCACCAGGTTGCTGCACACGGTAAATGCGCATTGATCGGCTTGCTCAATTGCGATCTGTGGAGGTGGGTACTTCGTATCGATACCGACGGCATTGTATTTCTCAACCCAAACGCCGAACTCTGCTGCATTCAGTTTGCTTTTCTTGTCGATTTGAGGCTTTCCATGCCTCATCAGAACGATTTTCAACCAAGATCTCCCGCTACGGTAACTACCCTCTGGCACGCGAATCTAGGCGAGGATCAGTTAACAGGCCGCTTGTAGCCGTTCCACTCCAAATAAGCCCTCGCGCTCGTCCGTCGATTATCGACGATCCAGGCAACTACGTCGAACGTCTCAAACTGGCGGCGCCTGCCAGATCCACGTGAAACTGGTGGGACTCGACCCAAAGGGGCGCCTGGGACGACGTGCATGCAGGGCTGAAGCGCCATTGCAGGCAGCCACCCAGGGTTGGACGCATGAAGGGCCAACTTCATGGGGCAGGCCCGGCGGATCTCAGGCGATGCCTGCGGCGAAGGGGTACCCCAGCAACAATGCCGGGATAACCTCTTCCGGCTACTCGATGAAATCGGTGGCTTCAGAGGAACCCTTCCACGCGTCGAGGTCCTTCCCCACCGCCTCGGCCTTGCCTGCCGCGAGCTCGTTCGCGATCTTGCCCGCAAACAGGTGCAATGGCGGCGATTCGACGCTCGCGGCCTGGATGATCAGCAGCGCCAGCTTGTCCGGGTCTCCGGCCTGGCGGCCATGCAGGGTGCCGAGATGCAAGTCGAGCGAAGCCCTGGCCGCCGTGTTGTACTGGTCAATCTGGCGCCTGGCTACCGCCAGCGCGCCGCTTGACAGAAAGTCGGTGCGCACCGGCCCCGGATAGACCACCGTCGCGTGGATGCCGAATTCGGCGACTTCCGCAGCCAGCGATTCCGTCAAGCCGGCCAGCGCGAACTTGCTCGCCACGTAGCTGCTCCAGCCGGCGTAGCCGCCTTGGTAGCCGACAATGGACGCAATGTTGATGACGTGACCGCCCCGCTGCTCGCGAAGATGCGGCAAGGCGTGCCGCAGCACGAGCAGCGGGGCAAAGAGGTTGACCTCGAAGTTCTGGCGAATCTCCTCGTCGGACAGCGCCTCGATGGTCCCTTGCTGCGCATAGCCGGCGTTGTTCACAATCACGTCGATCGAGCCAAACCTCTGTACGGTGCGCTCGATCGCATTATGGACGCTATGGTCGTCGGTCAGATCCACCTCAAGGAGGAGGAGTTTGTCGGATGCGTCACCGACCGCCTGTGCCAGTGAGCCGACAGTACGGGACGTTGCTGCCACGCGATGACCCTGTGCTAGCAGGTGCCTGACGAGCTTTTGACCGACGCCTTTCGATGCGCCGGTGACAAACCAGGTGCGGGATGCTGGATTCATGATGATGCTCCTGTTGGGCTATTGATCAATGCGCCCGACGATAGCGACCTTGCCTGCGAAGGCGCCGGTTGCTTCATTGCGTGACGTCATGATGCTCTCCTTGATAGGCTTGCGCGATGGGTTCCATGCGTTCCATGCGTTCCATGCGTTCAGAAGGGGCTGGCTGTCGGACGCACGACGATCTCGCTCACGTCCACATCCGCTGGCTGCTCCACCGCGTACGCGATGGCACGGGCAATCGCACCTGGGGTGATGGCGATGCGGCGGAATTCCTGCATCGCCGTGCGTGCGGTGTCGTCGGTGATCGAGTCCGCGAGTTCGGACTCCACGACACCCGGGCAGACGACGGTTACGCGGATCTTGTCCGTCTCCTGACGCAGTCCATCGGAAATGGCGCGCACCGCGAACTTGGTGGCGCAATAGACGGCTGCGGTCGGCGATACGGACAAGCCACCGATCGACGAGATATTGATGATCTGGCCTTGACCCTGCTGCTCCATCGTCGGTAGAACGGCCGCGATACCATGCAGCACGCCGCGGATATTTACGTCGATCATCTGGTTCCACTCAGCCACCTTCAGCGCATTCAACGGCGAGAGCGGCATCACGCCAGCGTTATTGATCAGTACGTCGATGCGGCCGAAGGCATCGAGCGCGAAGCGCGCAAATGCCGCAACGTCGTCCGCCGAGCTGACGTCGAGCGCGCGATAGCGAACCGTGCCGCCAGCCGATTGCAGTGATTCGGTCAGTTCGATCAGCCGGTCAGTGCGTCGCGCACCCACGACGAGGCGGTGACCTTGCGCGGCGAGCAATCGGGCGACACCTTCCCCAATGCCACTGCTGGCCCCGGTGATGAGGATGACCTTCGATTCGGTGGATGGAATTGCCATCTTGCATACTCCTATTGTCGGTTCGGATTTGGAGGCATCTAGCGGCGACTGCCGCGCGAGACCCCTTGCCAGGAGCGGCCGCCAGGAAATGAATACGGTTTCGTCGGCCGGTGAATGAATGGTAGAGAAGGCCGGCGCCGGGGCGAATACACGGATCGATGGCGTTCTTGCCTATTTCTATCAATCCGTACGACGGGCACGGAGCCAGGGGCTAGAATGGCAACCATCGCAAGACAAGGAGAAAGCGGTGTCGAAGGTCCGCTATCCTGCTTCCATCCCGATGGTCCGTCTGCTTGAGCGGCTGGCGCCCAATGAGGGCTACACCCAATCGGCGCTCGACAGCGTGCGGCTGRTGCGCTCCGACCGCCCGCTCGGGCGTACGCCAGTGCTGTATGAGCCAAGCATCGTGATTGTCTGTCAGGGGCGCAAGCTCGGCTTCCTCGGCGACGGGGTCTATGTCTACGATGCGCAGCACTATCTCGTGCTATCTGTGCCGCTGCCATTCTCGACAGAGACGCAGGCCACGCCAGAGGAGCCCATGCTCGCAGTGTCCATTCGCCTGGACCTGATTGAACTCAGCGAGTTGATCACGCAGATCGGGGCCGCCGGGCTTCATCCCGAGTCGCATCCGACCGGCATCGTCTCCACGCGGCTTGACGCGGACCTTGCCAACGCCACGATACGATTACTTGAGGCGTTGACGGCACCGCTGGACGCGCAGGTCCTGGGGCCTGCCATCGTGCGTGAGATCTGCTATCGCGTGCTGACGGGCGAGCAAGGCAGCGCCATGCGCGCAGCGCTTGCCCATCATGGCCGCTTTGGACGCGTGGCGCGGGCACTCAAGCGGATTCATGCCGACTATGCCCAGCCGCTCAACGTCGCGGGCCTTGCCGAGGAAGCGGGCATGAGCGTGCCGGCATTTCATGCCAACTTCCGCACGGTGACGCAGACATCCCCGATCCAGTACATCAAGTCCACCCGCCTTCATCAGGCCCGGTTGCTGATGATCCGCGACGGCGTGACGGCAGCGGCGGCGGCGGGACGCGTGGGCTATGAAAGCGCATCCCAGTTCAGCCGCGAGTTCAAGCGCCTGTTTGGCCGTACCCCGATCGAGGAGGTGCGCGACATGCGCGAGTCGTTCACGCTCTCGCCGGCGGTTAGCTTCGGCATTTAGGAACTGGCCCGCCAGGCGACAAGGCGCCAGGTGTTGCGAACCCCATTTCGCCGCGCGGCTCCGATGCTGGCATCGGGTGCGAACCCGATTTGGTGGTCGCCGGCAGCAGTGCCACGCACGCCAGCGGATCGTTCAACCGCGAGCAATGTTCGATTGCTTCGATCGTCGCCCGCCGAATGCAATCGGTGGGCAGGCCACGATTTGAGGCGGCCATTGCGGCGGCTCTGCCCATTCGAGTCGCTTGAGCGTTTCGAGCCAGCAGCGCCTCGACATCCATCCGATAGTGCCGTCCAAACTGCAGATACTTCTGCTTGAGTCGCGCCGACTGATCCCGAAGCCAAATGTCGCCAAGGTCTGCATAGGCGTCTGGCTGCACTTCATTGATGGGCATGACAGACTCCTTGCTTGAGGACATAGCGGGTGGATACCGGACACGTGGAACCAAGACATGTCGCGACCGGCTCGCAATGAAGAGTAGGCAGCCTGTCCTGGCCGCGCTCTCCGCTTCTTGCGATTGAATCCAATACGCCTGTCTGTCCCGCACGTGCGAAGGCTTGCGCGCCAATGGAATCCACGACGCGACACTGGAGCGGCTAGCCACTCTAGTGCGCACCGCTCGCACAGACGATGAGGTACCGTCACTGGCCTGGACGGTGCGTCGATCTTCGGATTGGTTTGCGCAGCAAGAATCGGAGTTTTGAACAAGGCGGGGATGCCTATGCTCTTGCTCAGGGCATCGAATGGTTTCGATGACCCTTCCCGAAACTAACTGTGAGGACCTTTCCATGAGCAAAGAAGAGCAGAACAAGGCCGTCGTCGGTCGCTGGTTCACGGAATTCTGGGGCAAGAATGTCAATCTGGCGGTGATCGATGAGATTGCCGCCCCGAACATGCGGCTCAAGTATTCGCTGCACGAGCCTCGCCGTGGTCGCGAGGATATCAAGGCCTTCATGACCGGCTTTCGTGCCGCGTTCCCCGATCTCAACTTCTGGGGCACGGCTGAGCTGATCGCCGAAGGCGACTATGTCGTCGGCCAGTGGGAAGGTGGCGGCATCCACACGGGCCCGGCATTTGATGACTTCCTGATTGGCGGTTTGCCTGCCGCATCTGGCCGCAAGATGCACTTCACCGGCACTACCGTGCTGAGGGTGATCGACGGCAGGATCGTGGAAGAACTGGGCCTGGACGACGGTGTGGCTGCGCTGACCCAGCTCGGCCTGATCAAGGAGGCCACCATTCATGGCGGCGGCTGATCTCCAGCAATCAGGAGAAGTGGCGCGACGCCGCTATGGCGGCGCGCCACGCTTCTTCATTGCGCACCTCAGATCCACGTTGCGTGATTTCAGAATGCCTGAGCAGGAAACCGGGCGCGCCGGATAGGATGAGGCTGCGGATTCCTGTCATCGCCAGATACCCCGGCTGGTAAGTCGCGCCGCCAAAGAATTCAACCGCAAAGATCGGAGTTTCTCAGGGGGCGTGAATGCCTACACTTACGACACCCTAAAGCCGACGCGAGCGATTTGCCATGAGAGTTCGTTCCTTTCCCACGTTCAAGTACAACTTCCGTGCCCCGAGAACCCGGGTAGAGGGCCCTATTCGATTCGCCGTCGGCCAGACTTTGCCGGGTATGGTTCTCGTTGGACGAAGCCAGCGGGGCATCTGCGCCCTCTTCCGCGCGCAATGAGGGCCATTGCGGAGCGCTATAGCCCCATGGAGAGCTTGACTTGCGACTGGATGGACATGGAGCGTTCGCTTGATGCCCATGGAAATGCCGTCCTGCCTGGCCTGCTGGCTGCGGAGCAATGCGATGAGCTCGCGGCACTGTACTCGAGGGAGGAAGGCTTTCGCGCTCGGATCGTCATGGCTCGCCACGGATTCGGGCGGGGTGAATACAAGTACTTCACATACCCGTTGCCACCGCTGCTCAATTGGCTGCGGCATGCACTGTATCCCCAACTCGTGCCGATCGCCAACCGCTGGAACCGGCAGTTGGGAATCGACACGCAATACCCGGATGAGCTGGATGTATTCCTCGACCGATGTCACCAGTCCGGGCAGACGCGGCCGACGCCGCTAATCCTCCAGTATGGCGAAGGTGACTACAACTGCCTGCATCAGGATCTCTACGGCGAGCACGTTTTCCCGTTGCAGGTGGCAATTCTCTTGTCGGAACCTGGCAGGGACTTCGCCGGTGGCGAGTTCGTCATGACGGAGTTTTCGGCCAAAAGGCAACGCGCCGATGTCGTCGCGCTGCGCCAGGGCGATGCGGTGGTATTCACCGTCAATCAGCGGCCAGCGACGGGGTTGCGCGGCATCAAGAAAGTGGCGATGCGGCATGGCGTCAGCCGCATCCGCAGCGGCAAGCGGCATACGGTGGGGCTTATCTTCCACGATTCAAGGTGAACATGGAGTCGTTTGAGCGCTTCGAGGCAAGTGGCAAACGCCTGCGCCTGGGTTCAGGCGATTTTGTGCTGCGCGGATTCGCGCTGCCGTATGCGAGCGAGTTGATACCCGCCATTTCTGACATCGCGGCCATGTCGCCATTTCGGCACATGGTGACGCCTGAAGGCTTCGCCGTGTCGGTTGCGCTGACGAACTGCGGGATGAGCATCGGAATTCAAGAGCAAGAGTCGGAGTTTTTTCCCGCGATGACACAACTAGAGTAGCTGCAGCCGCCAAGGCGCCCCCATGCACTCGATATTCATAGAACCGACGAACGAACAGGCCGATGCGCGCCGCCAGATTGAGGCCTATTGCCAGTCGTTGGTGGACGTTGGTACAGCGCAATGGCGGGTCGGCGATACCGGCGATACCGGCGCTATCGAGCTGCACATGGAAAGCGGCGAGGCCTACTTGTTTGGCGATTGGGGCGTTACCCGCCTGAGATGAGCAGATCGGCCACCCCAAGTGAGCCACCGATTCATTCAACAAGGAGTGCATCATGCGAATGTTCCTGAGCTATCTGGAGTCGCCGCTGGGCGGCCTACTGCTCGTCACCGATGCGCGGCAGATCGTACGCGGGCTCGATTTTGCCGACCACAAGGCGCGCCAGCATCGCAGCTTGCGCGACCACTATGGCAGTGTCGAGCTGGTTGAAGTTCCGGCCCCTTCCGAGATCGCAGAAGCCTTGGCCCGCTATTTTTCGGGTGAATCAGGCGCGCTGGATGCCCTGCGGACTGAGACCGCTGGTTCTCAGCTTCAGCGCCGGGTCTGGGCCGCGCTGCGCCGCATTCCGGCCGGCAAGACCACGACCTACGGCAAGCTGGCGAAGGATCTGGGCTTCGACGATCCGCGCGCGGCCATCGATATCGGTGCAGCCAATGGCGCCAATCCGATCGCCATCATCGTACCGTGTCATCGGGTCATCGCCAGCAATGGCGACCTCAAGGGTTACGCATGGGGGGTGCCCCGTAAACGCTGGCTACTGGAACACGAGAGGGCAATCGCGCCAGAGCGTCCCGAACCACAGACTGCCATGCTGCCGGGGATCTGATCTTGGCCGATACCATTGCAGCGGACTTGTCTGCGCGCGCGTACGAACAGGCCTCTCAGTACTTGTCCGGCCTGGATGCAGATTGGGCACGCCATATCGCCATTGTTGGCCCATGCCGACATGAGGCCAAACCTGGGCGCGAGCCCTACGAAGCCTTGGTGCGCGCCATCGCCTACCAGCAGTTGCACGCCAAGGCCGGCGATGCGATTCTTGCGCGACTGCTGGCGCTCTATCCGGCAGCCTCCTTCCCATCGCCGGCACAACTCCTGTCGACCGATCCCGAGTCACAGCGTGCGTGCGGCTTCTCGGCCACCAAGCTGGCCACCCTACGTGGCATCGCGCAGGCTGCGGTGGACGGAATCGTGCCCAGTCTCGATGAAGCTCGGCGCCTTCCTGACGCCGCGCTGATCGAGCGCTTGGTCTGCCTGCGTGGCGTGGGGCGCTGGACCGTCGAAATGTTCCTGATCTACTCATTGGAGCGCTCAGACATCCTGCCTGCGGACGACTTCGGCGTGCGCGAGGGCTACCGGCGCCTGAAGGGCTTCGAGCAGGCGCCGACACCTCGGCAGATGCGCGAGATCGGCGGGGCCTGGAGTCCCTGGCGGACTATCGCGGCCTGGTACTTGTGGCGACTGCCGCCCAAATGATGAAATTCATTCGCAAGAATCGGAGTTCTTGCGAATGAATTCCTGCCTATCCTGTCTCTGTGATTGACGATTCCAGGACTGTCGCCATGAATACGACCCATGTTTACGAAACCGAGGATACCCGTTGGGAGGCTGTGCAGGCACGGGATGTCGCGGCCGATGGGCACTTCGTCTATGCCGTGCGCACCACGGGTGTGTACTGTCAGCCTAGCTCTACGGCACGCTTACCCAAGCGTGAAAACGTGGAGTTCTTCGACTCGGCAAAAGCTGCCGAAGCGGCGGGCTACCGCCCCAGCCGCCGCGCACGTGGCGACCAGACCAGCGCGGCAGCCGAGCGCGCCGCGCTGGTGGAGCATGCCTGCCGCCTGATCGAGGCGTCTGAGACACCGCCCCAGCTCGACGACCTGGCAGCCGAAATCGGCATGAGCCCGTTCCACTTCCACCGTCTGTTCAAGGCCGAAACGGGCCTCACCCCCAAGGCCTACAGTTCGGCCTATCGTGCCCGCAAGTTGAGGGAGGAATTGAGCACACCCAACGCTTCGGTCACCAACGCGATTTATGGCGCCGGCTTCAACTCCAATAGCCGATTCTACGAAGCCTCCGACCATCTGCTGGGCATGCGGGCGCGAGACTACCTGGCAGGCGGCACCGGGGCGGTCATTCGATTCGCGGTGGGACAGTGCTCGCTAGGTGCCATTCTGGTCGCGCAGAGCCAGCGCGGCATTTGCGCCATTCTGTTGGGCGATGACCCGGATGCGCTGGTGCGTGACCTGCAGGACCAGTTCCGCAAGGCTAGGCTGATCGGCGGCGATGCTGAGTTCGAGCAATTGATCGCCCAGGTTGTTGGATTCATCGAGGCACCGGCTATCGGTCTGCACTTACCGTTGGACGTACAGGGCACGGCCTTCCAGGAGCGCGTCTGGCGGGTTCTGCGCGAGATTCCGCCGGGCACGACCGTGAGCTACGCGGAGATCGCCGAGCGCATCGGCGCTCCCAAGGCCGTGCGTGCCGTAGCGCAGGCCTGTGCTGCGAACCACATTGCCGTGGCCATTCCATGCCACCGCGTCGTGCGGCGCGATGGCGATATCGCCGGCTACCGCTGGGGCGTGGATCGGAAGCGCGAATTGCTCCAACGCGAAGCTCAAACCTGAAAAGATGCTGCCATGACGCAATTCTCCGATGCGCTCGATCAACTGGATTGGTTTGCCATATATGGCCACCTGGAGGCAGACGGCTACGCCGTGATTCCGGGACTGCTTGCAGCCGATCGGGCGCGCGAGCTGGCGCGGCGGACCGATCTCGACGGAAAGACTCGCCGAATGCCATTGGCGACCACCGAACTCGGGCAAGGTGATCTGTTCTATTTCGATCAGAACTTACCAGACCCGTGGCAGTCGCTGTGCGAAGCGTTTTATCCCAAGCTCGCGGCAATTGCCAACGCGTGGAACGAGCGACTGGACATAACTTACCGCTATCCAGAGGAATTGGCGGCGTTCCTCCAGCAATGCAGCGCGGCGGGACAGAAGCGCGGCCAGTCTTACTTGAGCCGGCTGAGTGCCGGAGACTACGTCGCGTTACACCAACGCAGCGATGCAGAGCACGTATTCCCGATGCAAGTGGTTGCCTTGCTTACGACACCGGGCGACGACTTCCTCGGAGGCGAGTTTGTCATGACGGAGCAGCGCCCACGCATGCAATCACGGCCACTGGTCGTTCCGCTCAAACTTGGCGATGTGGCCATTATCACGACAGCTCAGCGCCCGTTCAAAGGCACGCGTGGCGACTATCGGGTCAACCTCAAGCACGCGATCAGTCGCGTCCGGCAGGGTGAACGCATCGGCGTGGAACTCACGTTCCATCATGTTGTGTGAGCCTGGATGGTGGATCGGACCATGACCGAATCCAGAACCTGGACGCTGATCGGACGGGACGGCAAGCCCTATGAGAGTTCGGTGCCAGGCACACTCGGTGGCCATCGAGGCGGGCGGATCTACGGCAGATTGGATTGTCGAGCGGCCCTGCAGTCCATCGCCCGCGGGGGCTATATCAAACAGCGAGTCTTCTTTCTCGACGAGTCGATCGCTATCGCCGCCTGCTTCCGGCCATGTGCGGTTTGCATGCCTGACCGATACGCTGCCTGGAAGAGGACGCAAGCTACCGGAAGCCGCCCTACATCACGAAATCGAGTGCAGTCATGACCGCAGAAACGCAAGTCAACACAGCCTTGGAGAAGGCCTCGGGAGGAGAACTCTTGAAACCGCAGTCCCTGGCCGACAAGCTGGCGATGGTGCGACAATCTCGGTCGGTGCGTATGAGAATGGCCAGAGGATTCCATAGCGACCAAGTGAAGACACGGGTCGATCCCGCCAGGGGCGGCAGCAAGCCTGCTTCATGATGGTTCCCAGCGCACTGATGACTGGGACGGGGCAAACCGGCTGCCTTTGCCGTCGGCGGTGGCGTACGTCAGTCCGCCGCTCGGGGCAGGAGCTCTCGCCTGCCCGTCCGTCGTGCATGCCTGGCCGCCGCAATCGGCTTCACGGAATTCACGACCTCAGGTGTCCGCGTATCGGTGCGGATCAGTCATTGATTAATCATGGGCTGACCGAGCGAAATTGGCCGGGAAGGGATCTCGGTCATCGGGCAGCCGGTCGTCGCTTCCCGACTCAATTCGGACGTCCACACCTTACGTTTAGAGTGTCTGTTTTAGAATGCACAAACAAAGGCTGTACCCAAGGCAGCAATAGCCGAATGACTGACTAACAAGTCGGGGCAGCCGTAGGGTCGCTTCCTGCAAATGTTCAGGTTCAGTTTCGACTCATGACAGACACTTCTATCAAACAAGTTGTGCAGCATATCCGGGAACGATCGGTTGGTCTGCCGCTGCGTGAATTGACGAGCGTTACGCTGAACTTTCATCCAGACACGGCAGTCGATGGGATAACGACCATCGAAGCCATTGCACGCGACGGCATATACCGGTCGCAGTTCGAAACGGGTTCGAGTAATGGCGGTATAACCGCTTATCCGGGCGGCGACCGCTGGAATTGGGAGAGCCGCATATTCGGTGGGGCCTACGATCAGGCAGATATGGCGCTACGTCCGAAATACGGAGCGCTGAACTACCGAGCCGAACCTGTAGGAGGCTCCCCGCGTTTCGGTTCGTGCCATCTTCGATTGCGTCCTCACGTGCTTTCCCGAACGACATTTTGTTACCCTGACAGTGTCCAAAACCCAATGGATTTTGGTGTTAGCGATCGCATGTCACTGATCGAGTTGGCAAAGGCGAACGTCTCAAATCTGGATGATGTACTCGACAACTATATCGAAGCGCATGTGCACGGGAAACTACAGGTCAACGCGGATGTCGAGGCGATTGTACTGGACCCCTGCTATCGTGATACCGCCGTCGAACGAGCGGCTCTCACGCTCGGATGCATACTTGAGTGGCACGACGGATTCCGATTGTCTCTCGACCACCTTGGCAGCTGCGCACAATTTCGCAGTCCAACTGTCGCCGAAGCGATTTCGAGGATCAGCGCCAATGGCGTTGTCACTCCCCTGGAGATAGGTACCGCCCGGGATGTCGTGCTTGACTATCAAATGGCCAAGTGGGTCTGGCACTGCGTTGCCCGATTTGGCCGGACTGCGAGCGCAAGTGACTGCTGATGGGAATATTCAAACGTTGGTGTTTTTCATGACGTCTGCGTGTTGGTTTCCCCATCCCAACTCCGTGTAGCTCCCTATTTCAGACATTCGTGCGGGCAGTCGCGACTGGCTTGTTTTGGCCGGGAAGGGACCTCGGCAATCAGCCAGCCAGCCAGCCGCCGCTTCTGCTCCATTGCGGACCGTCACGCCTTCCGAAAGCGGTCACTCACGAGTGCATTTCGACTATGAACATGCGCGCTTGCTGGGCTTCCCGACGTTCGGCCTTGATCGGCGCATACCTCTCGGAATTGTAGAAGGCTACCGCTTGGGCGAGAGTCGGAAACTCGAACACGCCGGCCATCGGCAGCGGCACCTCATCCCCTTCTAGAATCTGCGCAACAGGACCGAAATGTAGAATCCGCCCGCCCGCCTCTTTTAGCGCCGCCTGAAAGCGCGGAGCGAGCGCGGCCTGCTTGGCTGAGTCGATGACGCGTAGATTGACGTGTACGTATGCCGGCATTGTGCCTCCTCTCAATAATGCATATACACTATTATGCTACGATGGGGGTTGTCAAGGAGGTAGACGTGAACGGTTTTGATCCAGAATCTTTGAAGGGCGTCGAAGCAGAGTGTCCGGGCTTCCAGGCTCGTGCAACGGCGCGTGCACTCACGCGATATTACAATGCCTGCTTCAAGCCGCTCGGGCTGACGGCCGAGCAATTCAGCCTCTTGGTTGGGATCGGTGCGGCCGAGGGGGCGACGCTCGTCGAGCTTGCGGATAGGGCCGGGGTCGATCCGACTACCCTCAGCCGAAATGTTCAGAATCTGGAGAGCCGAGATTTGGTTCGCGCTGAAGGCGGACGTGGCCGCGCTGGAAAGCGGCTAGCTCTGACGACATCCGGGCGTCGACTCGTGGTCGATGCGTTCCCGGTGTGGAATTGGGCCAAAGCGGAACTCGCCCGTCGCATGGGCGACGAAGAACTTTGTTCCGCAAGGCAGGCGATGGCGGAGCTGGCCGAGGCCGCAGAATCCTCATGACCTCGGCCCGCCGCTACCCAGTCGTCCCCTCCCGACCCATTGCAGCCGGTCAGGTTGCTCCGAAGCAGACACTCCGCAGCGTTGCTCGTGCTGGTAGGCATTGGCGTCTTTAGCATCACGCAATTATGAACAAAGGCCACCCTGTACCAGGGTGGCCTTTGTCAACAATCTGAATGGCCAGCTTGTGCTGGCCATTTTCCTTACATCTCACTCTGTTACTTCACGCTGGTCAGTTCCTGCGTGTAAGTCCTCAGGTAAGTCGGATCCGAGAAGCTGGTCGGATAGCCATAGGTATCTTGCCACTTCACAATACGACCCAACTCCGTCGACCACCATGTCTTGATGGTTTCGTTATAGGTCGTGAAGCCAGCCGGATCGTTCGAGTTGGCGTACGAGATCACATAGCTGATACGCAGTGCATTGAACGTACCGGCAGCCGTCGTAACTGACTCGATACCTTCGACATTGCCCACCACGCTGGCGTTTTCATGATAACCGGATACGCCGCCCACCAGGCAAGCGTATTGCCACGTGCTGTTCCACGTCTTGCCCACATACAGCGGGAAATCGTACAGGCCACGCTTGGGCGTATACGTGCAGACGTTGTTGGTCGCCGGGTAGGTCTGGGTCAGACGATTGCGGTCGCCATCTTGCGTGTAGTTGCGGAAAGCCGAGTTGTCGGCCAGATTCACGGCATTGATGGTGAACACGCCGTTGTTGACGGCCGAAGTCGTGTAGGCAATGTTTCTGACGTTGCTGGTGCCACCGATCGTTACCGAGGTTTCCTTGAACGTCGTTACCTCGCCGACCGTTGGCGCAATTGCCGAATAACGCGTCGATGCGGCAACCGCCAGCTTCAGCGTAAATACCTTGTTGGGATTGCTGGCGAGTGCCGCCGTCAGAACGATGCTGTCACCGTCCGGGCTGATCAGGTTGCCGGACCATACCGTGTCCGTCAGCGTCTGGTTGGTAACCGTCGTCTTGGTGCTGGTAATCACGGCTTGCCACTTGACCGGCTCGGTCGCCTGCAGCTTAATGAAGTCGCCCGACTTGATGTTGATGGACGCGGTCTGGCCTGCACCGACGCTCGTCGCTTGTGGAGCGCTGCCCGTAGCATTGATGCTCAGCGAGCTGCCACCACCGTCGTCACCACCGCCGCCGCAGGCGGCAAGAGACCCTGCCAGCAGGAGGCTGGCAAAAAACTTACTCATCGTTTTCATTATTGCCCTTCAATCTTATTGTTAATTTCTAGTGCGATGGATTTCTGACTCGAAATCTAAAGCATTGCAATTCTAGCTTTTTATGCAATAAGTCCGGGCAAATCGATAACCCAACTATTGTGGGGTTTTCTGGGGAGATGCAAATGGCCACCTCGATTCCCGCGGCCCACCCCAGACGTTCGCCCGCCTCGCACATCGAGACACAGTCACGCCTTGCGGCTAGCTGGAACGCAATCATTTGTCTTTGAGCGCGAGTGCCTGCTTTTGGGCCGACTCCGGTCGACAGAGGGGAGGGGTGCCAGTTGGCTCTTCCCGACCCGCCGCGACCCTTCGACTTCGCCCGAAGCGGCCACTCAAGCGCTCAGGGAACTCGCACCGAAGGTCAATCAACCGCGCGCCATTCCATTTTTTGGACTTTGACGCCGGGATGACTGGCCAAGGCCTCCCATTCCGGCAAGAAGACGAAACCCTGTCGACGATAGAGATTCGCGGCGCGAACGTTGTCCGGTGAAACGCTCAAGACGACCCTCCGGTGCCCCCTCTCAATCGCGCGGGTCTTGATTGCGTCAACCAAGCGTTCCGCGATTCCTTTTCCGCGGCACATAGGATGGACCCACATCGCAATCAGGTTGTATTCCTGCGTCGGGCCGACAGCGTCGCCAATAAGACCGACCGCTTGTTCTTGCTGCATGGCCAGCAGGAATTCTGGCCGCGTCTCGTGTGATGCGCGTTCGCGCCATTGCTGTTCGTTATATGCGGCTGCAGTAGCGTGACTCAGGCCGAACGCGGTTGGACTGTCCTGCAAGGAGGCGAGACGAATAGTCTTAAGGACTTCCCAGTCTTCTTCTGCAGTTGCACGGACCGTCACAGCGCTCAAATCCATAGTCATATCGGGTTCCTTGGTAGTTACATGGTGGTCTGGTTGGCGGTTTAGTGCGCCGAGGATAGCGCCGGTCGCCGAGACTTCCATTGCGCTATTTCAGATCCGAGGGGGAACGATGCGCTGGTCGTCCGGAGCCGAGGTTATGGTGACTTTGCGCAACATCACGCCATCAACGCATCTGCCACCAGATATTCTCCCTCCCACCCCTGCGCCAGCTGCCGGCAGCGCCCCAGCGCCACCGCCTGACGCTCGAAATCCACCACCATCACCGCATCGGCCCAATGCGGACGCGGTGGCTGCTCCATGCTGCGGCCGTCGCTGAGCACCCACAGCCAGCGCTGTTGCGCCGGGCGCCGGCGCGCGGCGTGGGCCAGCAGCTGGCCGGCGCGCTCCATGCCGAGTGCGAGCGGCGTGCTGCCGCCGCCGGCGATCGGGCGGATCCAGGCTTCGCTCCATGGGCGGGCGCGTGCCGGCTGCAGGCGGACTTCGGCGCGGCCGGCGGCGAAGCACACCAGCGCCACCTCGGCGCGCGCCTGGTAGGCGCGTTGCAGCAGGCGCAGCAGCACGCCCTTGGCCAGCGCGAGCTGGCTGCCGTGCAGCATCGAGGCCGAGCAATCGAGCACGAAGCAGTGCAGCACGCCGGCGTGGGCTTGCTGTGCGCGCCAGCGCAGATGGCTGGGCGCAAACGGCTGGCTGCCCTTAGCGGCCAGCGTGCGTGTCCAGTGGATGCGCGAGCTGCCCGGGCGGCCGTGCGGCGCGGCGAGCAGTGGGGCGAAACGAGGAGTAAAACGAGGGGCTTGCCACCGGTTGCCGCCTTGCCCGGGTTCGGCGGCGGCCTGCCGGTGGCTCAGGCTTTTTTTGCGGGCAGCGGCCTCACGCCCTTGACCGGGGCGATGCCGGCCGCGGCACTTGCCGGCGGGGGCGGGAGCGCGCCCCATGGGTTGTTGGCGGCTGCGCCGCCCGCATTGCGGCCATCGCCATCGCCGCTGCCATTCGCACTGCCAGCGCCATTGGCCTGCTCACCAGCCTGCCCGCCCGCGTTGGGCGGTTCCTGGCGCCGGTGGTGCAATACCAGCTCCGCTACGGTGTCCACATGCGCGGGCACCACCGCCGCGTCGCACTGCAAGGCAGCCAGCGCGCGCGCCGCGCGCAGCATCACCAGATCTGCGCGCACGCCATCGACGGCGGCGGCCAAGCACAGGTGGCTGACACGCTCGTGCACGGCATCGCTGAACGAAAGCGCGGACAGTGCGCCGCGCGCGAGCCGCACCTTTCGCGTCAGCGCATCCTGCTCGGTGGCGAAGCGCGTGCGCAGGGCCACCGGGTCGTTGTCGAACGCGAGCCGGGCCTTGACGATCGCCTGGCGCTGCGCGGCGTCCGTGCAGTTCTCCAGCGCCAGCGACAGGCCGAAGCGGTCCAGCAGCTGCGGGCGCAACTCGCCTTCTTCCGGGTTCATGGTGCCCACCAGCACAAAGCGCGCCTCGTGCTGGTGCGACACGCCGTCGCGCTCCACCACGTTGACGCCGCTGGCGGCCACGTCCAGCAACTGGTCGACGAGGTGATCCGGCAGCAGGTTGACTTCGTCGACATAGAGCACGCCCTGGTGCGCGCGCGCCAGCAGGCCGGGGGCAAAGCGGACCTCGCTCTGCTTCAGTACGTGGCCGAGGTCGAGCGTGCCGATCAGTTGTTCCTCGCTGGCGCCCAGCGGCAGCGTGACGAACTGGCCTTCGGGCAGCAATTCCGCAAGGGCTCGCGCCGCGGTCGACTTGGCCGTGCCGCGCGGGCCGCTGACCAGCACGCCGCCGATGCCGGGGTCCACCGCGGCGAGCAGCAGCGCTTGCTGCAGGCGCTGCTGGCCGACCAGGGCGCTGAAGGGAAATGGCATGCGGGCGAGCCAGGCGGTTGCATTCATGAGGGGATTCCTTCAAGCGCCTGCTCGCTGTCGAGCAGGTGTTGTTCCAGTTGGGCGCGACGCTCGCCCGGCTCCTGCCACAGGCCGCGCTGCGCCGCTTCGAGCAGGCGCTCGCAGATGGCGTGCAGCGCGCGCGGATTGTGCTGGCGCAGGAAGGCGCGGGTGCCGGCGTCGTTCACATAGGCATCGGTCACCAGCGCGTACTGGTGATCGGCCACCACGCGGGTGGTGGCATCGAAGCCGAACAAATAGTCCACGGTGGCGGCCATCTCGAACGCACCTTTGTAGCCGTGCCGCTTGACGCCGTCGATCCATTTGGGATTGACCACGCGCGCACGGATCACGCGGCTGATTTCTTCCTGCAGCGTGCAGATGCGCGGCGCCGCCGGGTTGCTGTGGTCGCCATGGTAGATCGCCGGCTGCGCGCCGCCGAACTCGCGCGCGGCCGCCACCATGCCGCCCTGGAACTGGTAGTAGTCGTTGGCGTCGAGCAGATCGTGCTCGCGGTTGTCCTGGTTCTGCACGACCGCGTCCAGGCTGGACAGGCGCTCGGCAAAGCTGGCGCGCGCCTCGACGCCATCCGTGCCTTGCCCATAGGCGTAGCCGCCGGCATGCAGGTAGGCCCGCGCCAGATCGCTGTCGCCCTGCCAGTTGCGGCTATCGATCAGGTCCTGCAGGCCGGTGCCGTAACCGCCCGGGCGGGCGCCGAACACGCGCCAGCCGGCGCGGCGGCGCGCCTCGAGAGCGGGCACGCCCTCGGCTTCCAGCCGCGCGCGCTCGCTCTCGATGCGGGCGCGCACGGGATTGACCTCGGTGGGTTCGTCAAGCTCCGCCACCGCCTGCACGGCAGCGTCGAACAGGCGCATGACGTTGGCGAAGGCATCGCGGAAGAACCCCGACACGCGCAGCGTGACGTCGACGCGCGGACGGTCGAAGATCGCCATCGGCAAGATCTCGAAGTCGGTCACGCGGAAGCTGCCGGCTGCCCACTTGGGCCGCACGCCCAGCAGCGCGAAGGCCTGTGCGATATCGTCGCCGCCGCTGCGCATGGTGGCGGTGCCCCAGACGGACAGGCCAATGGATTGCGGATACTCGCCGTGCTCCTGCAGGTGGCGCTCGATCAGCTGATTGGCAGACTTCAGGCCCAGCGTCCATGCCGTGCGCGTTGGCACCGCGCGCGTATCGACCGAGTAGAAATTGCGCCCCGTGGGAAGGACATCCGGCCGGCCGCGCGAGGGCGCGCCGCTGGGGCCCGGCGGCACGAACTGCCCGGCCAGCCCACGCGATAGCTGCCGCATTTCCTGCGGGCCGCAGGCATCCAGGCGCGGCATCACGTCCTGCCGCAGACGCGCGAGCACGGCGCGGGCCCGCGGCAAGGCAACGTCGCCAGCCACGTCGCCGAGCAACGCCATGGCCAGCATCTCAAGGCGTTCGCGCGTATCGCCATGATGGCGCCACGGCCCGGCATCCAGCGTGGCCAGCTGCGCCGGACGCGGCCCTTGCCAGGGCGCGGACCAGTCGGCATCGAGCGGGTCAAAGCCATCGCCCAATGCCAGGTCGGCGGCCAGCGCAGCCAGCAAGCTGGCTTGCGCGCCCTTGCCGTCGCCCACCGGAAAGCGCCCGAGCGCGAGCAGCGTATCGCGCCGCTGGCGGCCCTGCGGCGACACGCCGAAAACGTGCAGGCCATCGCGGATCTGAGACTCTTTCAGCTCGCACAGGTAAGCGTCGGTGCGGTTGAGCAGCGCGTCTTCTCCATCGGTATCCGCCGGTGCATCCAGCCCCAGTTCGCGATGCAGCTGCTGGTCCACGATCAGCTTCAGAATCTCCTTGCGCAGCATCCGCGCGCGGCGCGGGTCCACCGCCAGCGCCTCGTAGTATTCGTCGACCTGCCGCTCCAGGTCCTGCAGCGGGCCATAACTCTCGGCGCGCGTGAGCGGCGGCATCAGGTGATCGATGATGACAGCCTGCGCGCGCCGCTTGGCCTGCGCGCCCTCGCCCGGGTCATTGACGATAAAGGGATAGAGATGCGGCAGCGGCCCGAGGATGGCATCGGGCCAGCAGGTATCGGCCAGCGCCACGCTCTTGCCGGGCAGCCATTCCAGGTTGCCGTGCTTGCCCACGTGGACGATGGCGTCGGCGCCGAAGCTGTGGCGCAGCCAGAAGTAGAACGCCAGGTAGCCATGCGGCGGCACCAGATCGGCATCGTGGTAGCTGGCGTAGCTCTCGCTGCCCTCCTCGCCCGGCAGCGCGTACGCCCGGGCCGGCTGCAGCCCGACGAACAGATGCCCGCTGCGCACGCCGGCGATCATGAAGCGGCCCTGCCGCACCATCGGGTCCTGGTCCGGGCTGCCCCAGCGCTCGGCAAGGGCGCGCTGGTTGTCCGCCGGCAGGCCGCTCAGGTGAGCCAGGTAGTCGGCCATCGACAGGCTCTGGAACGCTGGCCGCAGGTCGCGGTGCGTCAGGTCGTTGGTGATGCCCTGCGTGAGCCCGCGCATCAGGTCGTCGCCATCGGCGGGCAGGCCTTCGCAGTGGTAGCCCTGCTCGCGCAGCATGCCGAGAATGCCCACTACGGAGGCCGGCGTATCCAGCCCCACGCCGTTGCCGATGCGCCCTTCGTTGGCCGGATAATTGGCCAGCACCAGCGCCACGCGCTTGTCGGCATTGTCCAGCTGCCGCAGGCGGCACCAGCGGCGGCTCAGTTCGGCCACGAAGGCGATGCGCTCCGCGTCGGGCTGGTAGCGCACCACGTCGACCTCGGTATGGGGGCAGCGATAGGCCAGCCCCTTGAAGCTGACGGCGCGCGTAATGATGCGCCCGTCCACCTCGGGCATGGCGATATGCATGGCCACGTCGCGCGGGCCCAGGCCCTGGCTGTCCTGCAGCCAGTCCTCGCGGTTGCCGCCGCTCAGGATCACCTGCAGCACCGGCGCGTCACCGGCGAGCTCCAGGGTTTCAGGCGCGTCCAGCGACGAGACGGCAAACGCCGTGGTGTTCAGCACCAGCGCCGCGCCGTGCCCGGCGCACAGATGCCGCAGCACCTCGCGGCACAGCGTGTCCTTGAGTGAGTTGACCGCCAGCGGCAGCGGGTTCATGCCCTCTGCGCGCAAGGCGGCGATGAGGGCATCGAACACAGCGGTGTTGCCAGCCTGCAGGTGGGCGCGGTAGAACACCAGCGCCACGACCGGCGCATCGGCATGGCCATCCTGCGCCCACTCCCGCAGCCAGTCCGCCGCGGTAGCCACGCCGTGTGCCGGGTGATAGATCGCCGCCTGCGGCAGCACGCGCGGCTGCAGCGCGGGCTCGCCCCAGCCGAAAGCGTGATGCGCCAGGCAGCGGAAAAACTGCTCGGCGTTGTCCGCCCCACCCTCGCGCAGGTAACGCCACAGGTTGCTGGCCAGCGCTTGCGGCGCGTTGCCGCGCCCGAGCAGGTTGGCGTCCTCGGCCAGGTCGCCGGAGAACATCACCAGCAGCTGGTTGCGCGAGCGCGCCAGTTCGGTCAACCGCTCCAGGCCGTAGGGCCAGTCGCTGTCGCCGCCAAGATGGTCGACCACCACCACGCGCGCGTGCTGCAGCACGTCGTCCACATACATGTCGAGCGAAGCCGGCTGGCGCAGGTACATCTGGTTGGCCAGCCGCACCGTGGGAAAATCCTTCCCCAGGCGCGGGAAGGCCCCGGCCAGCAGCGACAGCGTGGTATCCGCCGCGCTGAGCACCACGATTTGTGCCGGGCTTTGTTCAATGCGCACCACGCCGGCGTTATCGTCGACGAAGCCGCCCGGACGGGTGGAAAGCAAGTGCATCGGGTGCCTGGGCTGGTGTGGGCGTTATTCCTTATGCGTTATGCCTTATGCGCTATGCCTTACGGCGTGCGCACGGCAGCGGCGCTCAGCGCGGCCTCCAGGGCAGCCTGCAGCGTGGGCTGGTCAAGCTCCTGGCCGATCAGGACGATACGCGTGGATTGCGCCTCGCCCGACAGCCAGCGGCGGTCGAAGTAGCTGTCAAAGCGCCGTCCCACGCCATGCAGCACCAGCCGCATGGGCTTGGCGGGCAGCTTGGCAAAGCCCTTGATGCGGTAGATGGTGTGGCTCTCCACCAGCTGGCGCAGGCCATCGATCAACGCGTCGCGGTCCACCTCGCCCAGCGTCACGACGACGGAATCGAACGCATCGTGATGGTGGTCTGCGTGATCGGGATCGTCCGCCGAGCCGTGGTGATCCGGGCGCAGGTGAATGGTGTCTTCCGATGCGCGGTTCAGGCCCAGCAGCAACGCGATATCCAGCTTGCCGCCCTGCGCGCCGACGATCTTCACTTCGGCGGGGATCTCCGGGCGGATCAGCGCTTCCACGTCGGCGCGCTGCGCGTCGTCGATCAGGTCGGTCTTGTTGAGGATGACGAGGTCGGCCGCGCCGAGCTGGTCTTCGAACAGCTCGTGCAGCGGGGACTCGTGATCGAGGTTGGGATCGGCCTTGCGCTGCGCGTCCACGGCGTCCGGGTCGGCGGCGAACTGGCCGGCCGCGGCTGCCGCGCCGTCCACCACGGTAACGACCGCGTCCACGGTGAAGGCATTCTTGATGCTGGGCCAGTTGAAAGCCTGCACCAGCGGCTTGGGCAGCGCCAGGCCGGAGGTCTCGATCAGCACGTGGTCAATATCGGCGCGGCGCTCCAGCAATTGCTCCATCACCGGGAAGAATTCCTCCTGCACCGTGCAGCACAGGCAGCCGTTGGCCAGCTCATAGAGCTGGCCATTGCTCTGGCCGGATTCGTCGCAGCCGATGCCGCAGCCCTTCAGGATCTCGCCATCGATGCCCAGCTCGCCGAACTCGTTGACGATCACCGCAATGCGCCGTCCGTTGGCGTTCTCGATGATATGGCGCAGCAAGGTGGTCTTGCCGCTGCCCAGGAAGCCGGTGACGATGGTGGCGGGGATTTTACGGGTCTGCATGGCGGATAAGGGAGTTCAGCGCTGGCGCTGGGGTTGAATCGGGGCGTGCGATGCGCGGCGTGGCAGGCCCCTGGCAAGTTATGTTTTGCGCAGCCGGTAAATAGTGCCGGCAAACGCAGTATCGGAAAACGCAGTGTCGGCAAACGGCCACGGGCCCGGCCGCGGCGAGGGGATCAGCATAAAGAGATCGCACGGTGCTGTCCACCCGCGGCGCGTCAGCGTGGCGCGGGTTGCCGCCGGCCACGGCCGCGCCACCACTCCGCAAAGGCGCCAGCGCCAACCAGCAGCAGCATCAGCGCAGCGGCCCAGAGCGCCTCGCGCGGCGCCAGGCCGCTTGGCGGTGCGGGCGCGGCGAGCTTGAGCACGCGGCTTTCGAGCAATTGGCCTGTCACTTGCCCGGCCGCGGGACGCGGAGCCGGCGCCGGTGCTGGCTGCGGCTTGGCCTGCCGAGCCGGCGGCGGGCTCGCATGGGGTGCGTCGGGCGGTGCAGCCCGGCCAGGCGCAGCGGGCTCGCGCCCCGGCATGGCTGTCGCCAGCCGCGCGGAGAATTCGCGCAGCGCATCCGTGGGCAGCCGGGCTTGCTGCCCCAGCCCGGCGATGTACTGCATCAACACGGGATTGCCGCAGCTATTGGCCGAGCAGGACAAGCCATCGCGATTGACCGACGCCACATAGCGCCGTGCCATATCGGCGCGCTCCGCAGGCGTGAAGCGGTAGCTTCCCTGCCGGTCCACTTCCAGCAGCCGGGCCAGGATGCCCTGCCGCGCGTGCGGGTTGTTTTGCGCAAAGAAACTGTCCATGCCCAGGCCGTTCTTGTCGGCCACATAGACGTCATACGTGTTCTGCCAGAAGCTGCCGCTCATCTGCTCCGGGCTGGTGGCCTGGAAGCCATAGAGATGCTCGATCTCCTTGAACATCTCGCGCGCGCCGGCATAGCCCGAGCGCTGCATGCCTTCGATCCAGCGCGGGTTCCAGTTGCGCGCGTTGAGCTCGGTGGCCAGCCAGGTACGGGCATCCACGGTCTGTTCTTCGCCGGCGCGGCGCAGGTTGTGCAGCCAGAAGCGCGGCGCCTGCCCGCTGACGGCGCGCGTGGCCATGTTGAGGCCGCCGGCGTACTGGTAGGTATCGTCGTTGTCGAGCGCGCCGTAAAGCGTGCTGGCGCGCGAGAACAGCACGGCCTGGTTGGATTTGAGGTGGCTGGCCAGCGCCTGCGGCGCGGTCTCGCCCCAGCCTTCGCTGGAGAACGCAAAGTTCATGTAGCGCAAGTACTGCCGCGCCAGCGCGCCCGGCTGCTCGCCGGCCTGCGCCACGTCCTTGCTCTGCTCCACCATCTGCTGCACGCCGATGCTGTAGTTGCCGGGCTTGGCGGCGAACACGCGGGCGCGCGCCAGGCGCGCGGCCAGTTGCGGCTCCACGCCAGCCGCCAGCAGCGTGGCCTGCGCTTCGCGGTCGTGGCGGCTGATGGCATTGTCGCCGGCGGCGGCGGCCAGGCGCGCGGCCTTGTCCAGCAGCGCCACCTTGTCGCCGAAGCCGTCGCGGTAGATGCCGGAGATGGTGAACAGCACGTTGACGCGCGGGCGGCCGAGCTCGGCATCGGGGATCAGGCGCACATCCTCCACCACGCCGCGCGCGTTCCAGACCGGTTCCACGCCCATCAGGTAGAGCGCCTCGCTCTCCATCGCGCCCTGGTGGCGCTCGGTCTCGCCGTACCACAGCACCATCGACACCTGCTCGGGCGCCTTGCCGGTTTCCTCGCGATAGCGCGCGAGCGTCTGCGCGGCCAGTTGCTTGCCGAGCTGCCAGGCGGCCGGCGTGGGGATCAGCGCGCCGTCGAAAGCGTGCAGGTTGCGCCCGGTAGGCAGGCCCTGCGGGGTGCGCACGGGGTCGCCCAGCGGCGCGGTCGGCAGGTAGCGGCCGGACAGCACGGTCACCAGGCCATCCAGCTCGCGGCGCGGCGATTCGCGCAGATTGGCCAGCCAGGCGCGCGTACTGGACAGCGCGGCTTTTACCTTCTCCGCCAGCGGCGGCGGCAATGGCGCGTCGGCAGCGCTGGCCGGCTCACGGCCTTCTGCCAATGCGCCTGCCCAGCGCGAGAGCGCGTCCTTGCCGATCACCCGCGTCTCGCTCGCGTCGAACGCGCTTTCCAGCACGGTGGCCAGCGCCTGGCGCTGCGCATCCAACGGCGGCAGCTCGCCCAGCGTGTGAATGCCCAGCGGCACCGGCTCGGCTTCCACCTTATGCAAGAAGCGGTGGATCACCGGCTCGATTTGCTCCCACGGCGCGCCGGGATCCAGCCCGAGCTGGCGGTCCAGCCCAAGGGCACGGATCTGCGCCAGCGCCTGCAGACGGTATTGCTCCGCCAGCGCGGGGGAGCCGTCGGCGGCGGCCTCTTGCTGCTCGATCACCTCGTCCAGCTTGGCCAGTTTGTCCGGCCAGCCGGCGCGGGCGATCAGCGGGGTCAGGTGGCTGACCAGCACGGCGGCGCTGCGGCGCTTGGCCTGGATGGCTTCTCCGCCACCGTCCTGGATGTAGTAGTAGGCGTTGGGCAGGTCGCCCAGCAACACCTCGGCGCTGTCGTCGCCGCTTTGCCCCACCTGCTTGCCAGGCAGCCATTCGAGCGTGCCGTGGCGGCCCACGTGAACCATCGCGTCCGCGCCGAAGGCGTGGCGATACCAAAGGTAGGCGGCAATATAGGAGTGCGGCGGCGGCGTCACCGTATCGTGCGAGCTGTCCATCGCTCGCGCGAAGGTGGAGCGCAGCGGCTGCGGGCCAACGAACAGATTGCCAAAGCGCAGGCCCGGAATCACGAAGTCCTGCCCGCCCTCGCTGTCCCTCACCAGCATCAGCGGATTGCGCTCGGGCGGGCCCCAGGCGGCCACCACCGACTGGCGAAACGCCGCCGGCAAGGCATCGAACCAGCGCTTGTACTGCGCCATCGGCAGCAGCGTAACGCGGCCGCGCGACACCATCTCGGCCAGTTCGCCGGGCGACCATTCCTCCATATTGCGGCCATTGCGCTCCAGCAGTGCGGTCAGCTCGGCAGTGTCCGGCAGCGTGGCGCCCGTGCGGTAGCCAGCCTCGCGCAGCCGCGCCATGACCTGCACCAGCGAGGGCAGCGTRGCCAGGTAGCTKGCGCCGATATTGCCGCGGCCYGGCGGGTTGTTGTARTAGAGGATGGCSAYGYGCTTGTCMGCCGCGGGCTTGTCCTGCAGCKCGATCCAGCGCCGCACGCGSGCCACCGCCGCGTCTGCCCGCTCCGGCACGGCACGGCTGGCCTTGGCGCCGTGCTCGTCCTCCAGCGTGGCGAACAGGATCGGCTCCGAGGCACCGGCCCGCTCGGGCGTGTTAAGCAGCAGCGGCAGGCGCTCGCCGCCGATGCCGCGCGCATCGGCCCGCCAGCCGGCCTGGCTGTCGCGCGTGGCGATCAGGTTGATGGCATGCAGGCCGTGGCGCTCCAGCCAGGTCTTGTCCTCGGCGCGGCTGATGGTGAGGTTCAGCGTCAGCAACGCGCGCAGAGGGCTTTGGCCGTCGACCGTGAGCATCGGATCCAGCCCGGACAGCGGCCAGCCGAACACCGGGACCGCGCCGATGCCCTGACGCTCCAGCGCCGCGATCAGCGCATCGATATGCGCGAGATCCTGCTGGCGATAATTGCTGGCATAGAAGGCAATGCCGACCAGCGGTGCGCCGGCCGGCAGGCCGCTTGCGCCGGCGCGGTACCAGGCGAGATAGTCCTTGAGCGTGGCAAACGCTTGCGCTGCGCGCGGATGATAGATGCCGGCCGCGGGCAGCGGGCGTGGCGGCGGCACGGCCATGGCCTGCTCGCCGCGCACGGCGGCCACCAGCCAGGCCATCCAGCCCGCGAGGTTGTCGGCGCCGCCGGCGCTCCAGTAAGCCTCGGCGGCCTGGTTGCGCGCGGCGTCCAGGCCAAAGCCCCAGGCGGCCTCGGCGGACGCTGCCGGCGCGGCCAGCACCAGCGCGCCGCGCTGCCGCGCCTGGCGCACGGCCGGCGCCATCTGGCGCAGCACGGTCGTGGGAACGAAGTACGCGTAGATGACATCGGCGGCCGCGACTTGCGCCGCATCGGGCGCTGCCGTCACGGCGTCCAGCACCACCCGGCCCGGCCCGGCCAGTTCGCGCAGGCGCGCTTGGGCGGCGGGCAGCAGGTGCGTATTGGTGGTGATCAGCAGCACACGTACCGGGGCTGGCTGCCCGGGTTCGGCAGCGCGGGCAAGGCCCGGGCCGGCAAGGCCCCCGCACAGCAGCCCAAGCATCAGCAGCAGCCAGGGCCGCCAGGGCAGCCACAGCGAAACCCGCCGCGCCGAAGCCATCAACGCGCGCCCGGGGCCGAGGCCGCGGCGGCCGCCGCGCCTTCCGGCACATACACCACGCTGCCATCCGGCAACTGGTAAGCCACGCCCAGCCGGGTGCCCTCGCCCGTCTTCTGCCGCGGGGACATCTTGCTGACCTTGACCTCCTTGCGGTTCTTCTCCAGCAATTGCAGCTCGCCAGTGCGCGGATCGCGCTGGACCATGGTGAACTGCGAGTCGGGATTGAGCAGCTGGGTCAGGCTGAACGCTTGCGTGAGCGCCACCATCAGGCCCACGGCAAACACGATGGAGGCATCGAACAGGTTGGCCACGCCGGCCAGCGGGTCTTCCCGATGCACCGAAGCAAGCTCGCCCTGCGCGCGGCGCCGCCGCACGAAGCGCCGCCGCCTGAACTGGTGTCCCTGGCCCGCGTCCATCAGGCCTGGGTCCCGGCCAGATGGATGGCGGCGCGCGCGTGTGCTGCGGGCGCCACTGGCTCGGGCATGGCCCGCAGCACCAGCTCGCACAGGTTTTCCATTTCCTTGAGATCGCTGCGCGCCCAGCGCTCGCGGGTGAGCGTCAGCACATAGGCGATACCGCCCAGCACCAGCCCGCAGACGACCGCGCCAAAGCCGATCACCAGGTGGTTGACCATGCCGGCCATATCGCCGCCGAGCAGCGATTGCAGCGCCGGCCCGAGCGGGATGATGGTGCCGGCCAGGCCCAGCATCGGCGCGATGCGCACCAGCGTGCGGGTCAGGTCAAGCCGGTTGGCCACGCGCATTTCCTCGCGCTGCAGCGTTTCGTCCAGCCACAGATCAAGGTGTTCGTGCGAATCGAGCCGGGCGAGCCGTTCTTCCAGCATGCCCCAAAAGCGGGCCAGCGAAGGCGACAGCAATGCCGCATCCAATTGCGCCGGCTTGCCATTTTGCAGGCTCGAGGCCAGCGTATTGGCCAGCGCGGGCAGATCGCTGCGCGGCGCCACGGTGCGGCGCCGGGACTGCACGATCAGGCTGCCGAGATCGGCTAGCGAGAGCACGAACAGCACCAGCAACGCCAGCGCGACCGGCCAGAAGAACGCCGTGGAAAGGCGGAAGAAAATCTCGGTGACGACGCTTTCCATTGTGATTGGCGGCAGTTGGGTTAGGCGGATCGGCAGGGCACAGCGGGTCCCGGCGCAGTATTGTACGTTGCGGGCGCCCCCCTATCCCAGGCCAGGAACCGCCTGCGATTTCCTTGCCGCCAAGGCCTCAGGGCCAGCTGTCGCGCGCATACACGCCCGACTGCGCGCGCAGCCGCGCGGCGCGTTCCGCGACCCGGGCATCCGTGTAGAACGGCGGGTCCGCCAGCACCAGGCCGTTCTCCCGGGCTTCTTCCACCAGGATCTGCAGGTACTCGGTCATGTGCGAGGCCGTGTAGTCGTTGGTGTCATGAAAGCTCACCACGATCGGCACCACGCCCCCCATGGATGGCAGCCGCTGCTCGGCGATGGCCACCTTGACCTGCGCCAGCTCGCTATTCATATGGGAGCGGCGGCGCAGGCTGATATGCCAGCCGTAGATCTTGCCGTCGCGCGCGTTCACGTCCGACATCAGCATGCCCAGGCCGAGCTTGCGGTAGACCGCCTGCACCGCATCGTTGTAGGCCCAGTTGGGCGGGCGTACCAGTTGGGCCGCGCCGCGGCATTGCGCGATGATGTCGGCCTCGCCCGACAGCAGCGACGCCTCCAGTTCTTCAGGCGACATGCGCGTATGCGAGAGATGCCCGATCGGCAACCCGCTATGCACGGACAGCCGATGGCCGGCGAGGCAGGTAGCGTGCATCTGCGCTTTGCCGGCCTCGCCGCCGCCACGCCTCGGGTGGGCGGTCTGCACGAAGAAGAGCGCTTTGATGCCCGGCGTCACCGGGTTGTCGGCAAGCTGGCGCAGAATCAGCGGCGTGCTGCCATCCTCGCCGGCATCGGGGCCGTCATCGAACGTGAGCAGGAAGCGGATGGGGGGAAGCGGACGCTGCGCGCGCAGGGCCGCCAGCTGGATCGCGGGCAGCGCGCTCGCCGACGTATCGAAAGGGGCTGCCGGCGGGGCTACCGGCGCGGCCGCTCCGGCGAGACTCAGGCAGCACGCCAGGGTCCCGGCGGCGAGATGAACAAAATGGGAAAAGCGCATGCGGGGCGTCCGGCTCGCCACTTCGGGCGCTCTCTGGCGCGTTGCAGGGGCAATCCGGAATGATTCTCAAGCAAAGGAAATGGGGGCGAACCGTAGCCATGTGCGCGAAGCGCCGCAGCGCTCGCCGTGGCCCCGGCAAAATGCAAGAAGGCATTGTGCCATATCGTGTTGGCGCGCTTTTGCGCTGGCGCGGCCGAGCCCGCGCAGCGAAAAAAGCCAGGCCATGAGACATGGCCTGGCGGGCAAATCGGCAGCAAGGGGCACCGCTGCCTGCGGGTCAGGGATGCCGTTTTGGACACCCCGGCCAACAGGTTAGCGGCTCCCCCATTTTGCAAACGCAAACAACTGTGTCGCCGCGCCTCATCCGTTTGGCTATCCCGCAAGACGACGCGCCTGGCACGCGCATGGATCGCGCGTGGGTCGCACGATCCGGCTCTGTCGAAAGGCAGCTGCAACGCGCAAAGCGCGCAGGCATGCTGCCGAGCCAGCATCGGACGGCCACGAGGCTTTCGCGGCCACCCGGTGCAAATGTCAACAAATGTGAACGCTGAGCCTGAGCCGGCTCAGTAGGTTTCGTCGGCGGGATCGATCATCAGGTGAAGCTGCCTGGCAAGCTCGGCCAGCACCGGCTCGTCCGCGCTGCGGATCATCCATCCCGCGTAAGCGTCCGCCTGCGTGTCCCAGCACCACAGCGTAAAGCCGGCCGCTTGCAACGAGACCTGCGCGATCGCCATCAGGCCGGGCACATCCTTGCCCGCGAGGAAGGTCGCCGCAAGCGGCTCGGGCGCGCCCCAGTCCACGCGCAGGCCGACCCGGTCGCACATGGCTTGCACGCCGCGCACCACGGCGGCCGTATCTTTCCATTCCACGTAGAAGCCTGCGGCGCCGATCGCTTCGGTCAGCGGCCATAGCAGCATATGGCCCTCGCAGCCAGTCTCGGTGCGCGCAAGCGCATGCTGGAACGCGGTCCAGTACTTGTCCGCGGCGTCCTGGTCATGCAGAGAAATCAGCAGGATCAGCTTGCGCACGGCATCCTGCGTTTCACTCGGGAGCACAGTGGTCATAGGCTTCTGGCAGGTTGGGAACACAGGGAACGGAAGAGGTTCGATGCTGGCAGGCCGCAGCGTGATGCCGCGAGCCGACGCGGTGGTTGACTCGGATGCCGGAACCATGCGTGAGCATCCGAGTGGCTGAACGTCTGGCGGTGCTTTGCCCAACGCCGGGAAAATGGCAGCCCCCTATTCTGACAAAGGTTGGTGCGAGGCGCTACTACACATACGCGTGGAAGGCGCATCGAAGGCACGCCGATCGTCTCGCAGGACCAGCGCATACGCATTGCCTTACGGCACGAAAAACGCAAAGTTTAGGACGTGTCCTATTCGGCGGAAAAAGCCGGAAGAAAAAGATTGCCAAGCGCGCGCCGCCTTTGTTACCCTTCGCCCCGTTATCGCTTCGGAGTCATCTCCATGGACAGTTGTTCTAGTTGGCCTTACGGCCAAACCTTGAACGGCTAGGCAAGTCCAGGCGTCTTACCGCCACTGCCTAGCCGATACCGGCGGGTAGTGGTCCGTTGCACGGGTTCTCCGTGCGACCCCCTCCCAGTTCGTTGCAAATGCCTGCGGCTATCCCGCCGCGAGAATGCGTTCGTCCGCAGTTTCGCGATGCGATATCCGCCGTTGCCTGCGCGCGCCATCGAGCGTTAGCGCAAGGAGGCCCCATGCCGTCCCTCTTCATCGCACAACATGCCTTGCTGGCGCTGCAGATCCTGCGCTGGCATGCCCGCGGGCCAGGCAGCGCCGCCGTCCTCCTGCTCACGCTGGCCCTGCCCCGCGCGCGCCATGCCGCACACCAGCCCCGGCCGGGCTGACGCGCGCGCCGTTTCACACTCACCGCATCCGGCGCAGGCGGCGCGACGCGCCTGCCTTTGCCGCTCCCCGTCTCACTCCAGCATCGCCGCCCCGGCACGCCGGGACTTTTGGGAAACCGCACCGATGAACCTGATGAAAACGCTCTTCGTCGCCTTCCTGCGCACGCGCCGGGCGACCCACCACTTCCGCCGGCTGGCGATGTTCGAGTCGCTGGGCAAGCCGGGGCCGTCGCGCACCGTGCCGGAGCAGTTGGCACAATCGCTCAAGCGCGCCGCGCGCGAGGACGTGCCGGCCGTGCTGGTACGCATGCACTCCCACGAGGACGGCCTGACCAGCGCCGAGACGGACGACAAGCTCAAGCAGTTCGGCCCGAACGAAGTCGACCATGAGAAGCCGCTGCCGGCGTGGCTGCACCTGTGGCATTCGTACGGCAACCCGTTCAATCTGCTGCTGACACTGCTGGCGGCGATTTCCTACTTCACCGAGGACATGAAGGCGACGATCGTCATCGGCACCATGGTGACGCTGTCCACGCTGCTGCGCTTCGTGCAGGAGCGGCGCTCAAACCAGGCTGCGGAGAGCCTCAAGGCCATGGTGAGCACCACCGCCACGGTGATCCGGCGGGACCTTGCGGCCGGCGTTGCCGCCGTCAGCGCGGAGTACTTCAACGTGCACGTGCATTCCCGCCCGCCGCACAAGATCGAAGTGCCTATCGTCAAGCTGGTGCCAGGCGACCTGGTCGCACTCTCGGCCGGCGACATGATTCCCGCCGACTGCCGCATCATCGCGGCCAAGGACCTGTTCATCAGCCAGGCGGCCATGACGGGCGAATCGCTGCCCGTGGAGAAATTCGCCGAGCTGCGCGATCGCCACGACAGCCCGCTGGAGCTCGCCAACATCGCCTTCATGGGCACCAATGTGGTTTCGGGCGCCGCCACCGCCGTGGTGCTCGCCACCGGCAACCACACTTACTTCGGCACGCTGGCCGCGCGCGTCACCAGCACCGACCGGTCGGCCACAGCCTTCCAGGCTGGCGTCAACCAGGTGAGCTGGCTGCTGATCCGCTTCGCGCTGGTGATGGCGCCGCTGGTGCTGCTGGTCAACGGATTTACCAAGGGCGACTGGACGCAGGCGTTCCTCTTTGCCTTGTCCGTCGCGGTAGGGCTCACGCCCGAGATGCTGCCGATGATCGTGACCTCCACGCTGGCCAAGGGCGCGGTGATGCTGTCGCGCCGCAAGGTCATCGTGAAGCGGCTCGACGCGATCCAGAATTTCGGCGCGATGGACGTGTTGTGCACCGACAAGACCGGCACGCTGACGCAGGACAAGATCGTGCTGGAGCGCCACACCGATGTGCTGGGCCGCATCAGCACCGACGTGCTCAAGCACGCTTACCTGAACAGCTACTACCAGACCGGCCTGAAGAACCTGCTGGACCGCGCGGTGCTCGATCACGTGGAGCTGCAAAGCGAGCTGAAGCTGACGCAGCATTACCGCAAGGTCGATGAAATCCCGTTCGATTTCGAGCGGCGCCGCATGTCGGTGGTGGTGGCCGAGCGCGAAGATCACAACGAACTGATCTGCAAAGGCGCGGTGGAGGAAATGCTGGGCATCTGCACGCGCGTGCAGATCGATGGCGTGGCGCAAGCACTGGACACCGAGATGCTGGCGCGCGTGCGCCAGGTGACGCACGACCTCAACGAGGAAGGCTTGCGCGTGGTGGCAGTGGCCATGAAGGAAACGCCCACCACGCAAACGCAGTACGGCGTGGCCGATGAATGCGAGCTGACGCTGGTCGGGTACATCGCTTTTCTCGATCCGCCCAAGGATTCCACGCTGCCCGCGCTCAAGGCCCTGGCCGAGCACGGCGTCACGGTGAAAGTGCTGACCGGCGACAACGAACTGGTCACCGCCAAGATCTGCCGCGAAGTGGGGCTGCCCGTCACGCGCGTGCTGCTGGGGCCGGACATCGAGAAGATGGACGCCCCCACGCTGGCCCGTGCCGTGGAGGATCACGACGTATTCGCACGCCTGTCGCCGCTGCAAAAGGAGCAACTGGTGCTGGCGCTGCGCGCCAACGGCCATGTGGTTGGCTTCATGGGTGACGGCATCAACGATGCGCCCGCGCTGCGCGCGGCCGATATCGGCATCTCGGTAGACAGCGCGGTGGATATCGCCAAGGAAGCCGCCGACCTCATCCTGCTGGAAAAGAGCCTGATGGTGCTGGAAGAAGGCGTGATCGAAGGCCGGCGCACTTTCAGCAATATGCTGAAGTACATCCGCATGACGGCCAGCTCCAACTTCGGCAACGTGTTCTCGGTGCTGGTGGCCAGCGCCTTCCTGCCCTTCCTGCCGATGCTGCCGCTGCAACTGCTGGTGCAGAACCTGCTGTACGACGTCTCGCAGATCGCGATTCCGTTCGATCGCGTGGACAAGGAACTGGTGGCGCAGCCGCTGCGCTGGAACCCGGGCGACATCGGCCGCTTCATGGTGGTCTTCGGCCCGATCAGCTCGATCTTCGACATCACGACCTATGTGGTGATGTGGTACGTGTTCGCCGCCAACAACGTGGAGGCGCAGGCGCTGTTCCAGTCCGGCTGGTTCGTGATCGGGCTGCTCACGCAAACGCTGATCGTGCACATGATCCGCACGCCCAAGCTGCCGTTCATTCAGAGCCGCGCGGCCTGGCCGCTGACGTTGGCCACGGTGGCCATCATGGCCGTGGGCATCTGGCTGCCAATGGGCCCGCTCGCGGCGTACTTCAAGCTGGAGGCATTGCCGCCCGGCTATTTTCCCTGGATGATCGGCATCGTGCTGGGCTACGCCCTGCTGGTGACGGCGGTCAAGCGGTTCTATATCCGGCGCTTTGGCTGGCAATAAGCGATGGGCGGCGCCTTTCGCGATGCTCGCGCGAAAGGCGCCGCCGATGACATCGGCGTGACACCTGGCCGGCGTAAAAAGACGCAAGCGGTTCCATAACAATAACTTTCAAGCCCGGGGAAACCATCATGTCCCTCCAAGCCTTTCAAAACATCAACCTTGACTCGCTGCTCGACACCACCGTCAGCCTGACCACCGCCTTCGTGCTTGGCGCGGTAATCGGCTATGAGCGGCAGATCCGCCAGCGCACGGCCGGCCTGCGCACCAATGTGCTGGTGGCGGTAGGCGCCGCCATCTTCGTCGACATGGCCAACCGCATGGCCGGGCACGACGGCGCGGTGCGCGTGGTGGCCTATGTGGTCTCGGGCATCGGCTTTCTCGGTGCCGGCGTGATCATGCGGGAGGAAGGCAATGTGCGGGGGTTGAATACCGCGGCCACGCTATGGGGATCGGCGGCGATCGGCGCCAGTGCGGGGGCGGACCTGATTCTCGAGGCCGGGCTGGGCTGCCTGTTTGTGCTGGCGGCCAATACCCTGTTGCGACCGGTGGTGAATCGCATCAACCAGCAGCCAATGGATACGACCGCGGTGGAGGTGACCAATACGGTCTACGTCATCGCGCCGCGCTCCGCGCAGAAGCTGGCGTTGCGCTTGCTCGAAGATACGCTGGAGGCGGGGAACTATCCGACCCGGGACCTGGAGGTGCATGCGTTCGGGGATAGCGATGTCGAGATTGAAGCGGTGCTCACGTCAACGTCCGTTGATGGGGATGTGCTGGATCGATTGATGGCGGAGCTGGCGGAGTCGGAGCATATTCATCAGGCGTTTTGGAGTCCAAGTACGACGGATTGAATTTGGGATGGATGGATAGATGGTTGATTGACGTTTGTGGTCGTTTTTTTGCGGCGTTGGCTTTTGGGCGCAAGGGCTGTACGACATCGCCCTGCTGGGGTTGGTCGCTGTTTTTTGAGCGGCGATGGTTTTTGCACCCAAGGGCCATACGACATCCCCCTGCGGGGGCTGCCGGTCACTTTTCTTTGACCGGCAAAGAAAACTAACGAAAAGAAAGCCGCCCTGCCGGGAGCAGAGCAATAAGGCTGTTTTTGCCTTGGTGGTTGCGTCGTACGGCCCGGAGTGTTGGCTAGCCGATCCTACCGGCCCAGAGGACATCGCAACTGCATGACCCAATGGTCACGTGGTGCGGCCCCTGACCTCGTGTGCGGTGACCATTCCCACATCTGCCGTTCGCGGTGCGCAGCGCCACGATCCTGCCTGCATCGGTGGTTTCGTGGTTTTGTCTCTGACGGTGGCCGCCCGGCCATTTGGTGCCCTGCCGTACCGGCGCGAGCGGCACCTTGCTATCAACTCCTCTGGTTTCGTGGTGGGCACCGTGGCCCGGTTCGCGAGGGCCGCGCTCGCACCTCACGGTGCTTGTCCTCCGAGACAAAACCACGAAACCAGCCACACCCGAAACGGCGCAGCACTTCGCCCCGCGAACGGCAGATGTGGGAACGGTCACCACATACGAGGCCAGGGGCCGCACCACGTAACCCATGGGTCATGCAATTGTGATGCCCTTCGGGCCGCTAGGATCGGCCAGCCAACACTCCGGGCCGTACGACGCAACCACTGCCCCACATAAGCCTTATTGCTCTGCTCCCGGCAGGGCGGCTTTCTTTTCGTTAGTTTTCTTTGCCGGTCAAAGAAAAGTGACCGGCAGCCCCCGCAGGGGGATGTCGTATGGCCCTTGGGTGCAAAAGCCAACGCCGCCTCCCCAAAAAGCCGCCCCCCTACCCCTTGACATCCCCCCCTCCCCCCTCCTATCCTCCCACCTAAATTCCCTAAGTAAGACCAACGTTCTAATCTACAGAACACAAAGAATCTTCCGCCGGTGCCGTGCACCACCCCAATCCGGAGACACAATGAAACGCTTCCCCATCCGCGCCCTGCTGCTGCTCGCAGTCCCCGCCCTGCTCGCCGCAGGCGCCATCCCCGCTGCCGCGGACACCTATCCGAGCCAGCCGGTGCGCCTGGTGGTCCCCTTCCCGCCGGCCGGCGGCACCGACGTCATGGCGCGCCTGGTGTTCAACAAGGTGGGCATGACCACCCACTGGAACGTGGTGGTGGAAAACCGAGCTGGCGCGGGCGGCAATATCGGCATGGACGCGGTGGCCAAGGCCCGCCCCGATGGCTACACGCTCGGCATGGGCCAGACCGCCAACCTGGCGATCAATCCCACGCTGTACCCCAGGATGCCCTACGACGCGATCAAGGACTTCACCCCGGTGGCGCTGGTTTCCGCGCAACCGCTGGTGCTGATCGTGCGCAAGGACGCGCCGTACAAGAACCTGGCCGACCTGGTCACCGCCGGCAAGGCCAGGCAGCTCTCGATGGCGTCGGCCGGCACGGGCACCGTGGGCCACCTGACGGGCGAGATGTTCGCGCGCCGCACGGGCATCAAGATGCTGCACGTGCCCTACAAGGGCGCCTCGCCGGCGCTGACCGACCTGCTGGGCGGCCAGACCGACTTCTACTTCGCTACGCCGCCGATCGCGCTGCCGATGATCAAGGCCGGCAAGCTGCGCGCACTCGGCGTGACCTCGGCCAAGCGCCTGCCGCTGCTGGGTGACGTGCCGACCGTGATCGAAGGCGGCTATGCCGGCTTCCAGGCGGAGGACTGGAAGGCGCTGGTGGCGCCGGCCGGCACGCCGGCGGAGATAGTCAAGCGCGTCAACGAGGAGATCAACAAGGCCATCGCCCAGCCCGATACCATCGCCAAGATGCGCGAGGAAGGCAGCGAGCCGCGCGGCGGTTCCCCGCAAGACCTGGCCGCGTTCATCAAGGCTGAAAACACCCGCTGGGGCACCCTCGTGCGCCAGTCCGGCGCCAAGGTAGAGTAACGCCTTCGCCGCCCGCCGCGGCCAGCTTCGCCACTGCGAAGCGCCGCGGCACCGACACCTCAAAGCCTCGCCATGCAAAAACCGCTACGCCATATCCGCGTCCTCGACCTCACCAACGTGCTGGCCGGGCCCTTCTGCTGCCACCAGCTCGCCCATATGGGCGCCGAGGTCATCAAGGTGGAAACCCCGGGCACCGGCGACCTGGCCCGTCAGCTGGGGGCCGATGCCGAGCTCAACAGCCGGCTCATGGGCGTGTCCTTCCTGGCGCAGAACCCCGGGAAACGCTCCATCACCATCAACCTCAAGCACGCGAGCGGCAAGGAAGTCTTCCGCAAGCTGGTGCAGAGCGCCGACGTCCTGGTGGAGAACTTCCGCCCCGGCGTGATGGACCGCCTGGGCCTGGGCTTCGAGGCGCTCAAGCAGATCCATCCCAAGCTGATCTATTGCGCCATTTCCGGCTTCGGGCAGGACGGCCCGCTGTCGGACCTGCCAGCATACGACCAGATCATCCAGGGAATGTCCGGGGTGATGAGCATCACCGGCGACCCGCAGACCGCGCCTTACCGCGTGGGCTACCCGGTCTCCGACACCATCGGCGGCATCACCGCGGCCTTTGCCGTGGCCGCCGCGCTGGCGGATCACCAGCGCACCGAGGGCTACTTCATCGACGTATCGATGCTGGAAGCCACCCTGGCCACCATGGGCTGGGTGGTGTCCAACTACCTGATCGCAGGCAAGACCCCGGCGCCGATGGGCAATGAGAACATGACGGCCAGCCCGTCCGGCGCCTTCCACACCGGCGATGGCCTGATCAATATCGCTGCCAACAAGCAGGAGCAGTTCGAAGCGGTCTGCCGCGTGGTGGGCCGCCCGGAACTTGCCACCGACGCGCGCTTCGCGCAGCGCCAGGCGCGGCTGGCCAACCGCGCCGAACTCACGCGCGAGCTGGAGGCGGAGCTGGCGAAGAAATCCGCCGATGCGTGGTGGAAACTGTTCAACGAGGCGGGCGTGCCGGCCGGCCCGGTCTACAGCGTGCCGCAAACGCTGGATCACCCGCAGGTGAGCGGGCGCGGCATGATCGGTGAGTTTGCCGACGTGCCCGGCGTGGGACGCGACATCCGGCTGGTGCGCACGGGCTTCAAGCTCAATGGCGAGGCGCCGTCGGTCGACACCCCGCCGCCGGAGCTCGGCCAGCACACCCGCGAGATCCTCGTCCAGCTTGGCTACGGCGAGGCGGATATCGAAACCCTGCAAAAGGAGCGTGCGGTATGAGTGAACCTACCAAGGCAAACACCGGCACCAATGACATCAACGAAGGCCAGCGCCTCTCCCAGGACTGGTGGCGTACCGAGATCATCGACATGCAGCCCGGCGAGATCCGCTACCGCGGCTATCCCATCGAGCAGTTGATCGGCCAGGTGTCGTTCGCGCAGATGATTTGGCTGATGCTGCGCGGCGACCTGCCGGCGCGCGGGCAAGGCGAGTTGCTGGACGCCGCGCTGATGTCGGCGGTGGACCACGGCCCGCAAGCGCCCAGCATTGCCATTGCCCGCATGGCCGCCACCTGTGGCGTGGGCCTGAACAATGCGATGGCGTCCGCCGTCAACGTGCTGGGCGACGTGCACGGCGGCGCCGGCGAGCAGGCGGTGGAACTGTACCAGGATGTGGCGCGCCGTATCGACGGCGGCGAAACCCAGGAAGCCGCGGTCAAGGCCGCCCTGGCGGATTATCGTGACAACCACGGCAAGTTCGTGTCCGGATTCGGCCACCGCTTCCATCCGCTGGACCCGCGCGCCCCGCGCCTGCTGGCGCTGGTGGACCAAGCCGCAGCCGATGGCGTGGTCTCGGGCCGCTTCGCCACCATTGCACGCGCGGTGGAGGCCGAACTGGGCGCGGGCCGCAGCAAGCCGATTCCCATGAATATCGACGGTGCCACGGCTGTGATCTATGCGGAGCTGGGCTTCCCGGCGCCGCTGGCGCGCGGGCTGTTCTGCCTGTCGCGCTCGGTCGGGATCCTGGCGCATGCCTGGGAGCAAACGCAGCAAGGCGGCCGCAACAAGGGCCCGATCCCGCGCCAGTACATCTGGACTTACGACGGCCACCCGCCCCGGGACGTGCCGACGGCGCAGGACTGATCCAGGCTCAGAGACAGCGCTACCGGCCCTAGCGGCCAGGCACGTGGGCGGAGTCGCCCACGTCGCCGGGCACCGGGCGCGTGGACGGCGCCATCCAGGACGCCAGCGCATAGCGGTCCCGGCCAAACTCCTTGGCCGCATAGAGCGCCCGGTCAGCCGCCGCGAACAAGGCGCGCCACAGCCCTTCCACCCCCGCCGCCCCGCCGCGCAGCTCGGCCACGCCGATGCTGACGCTGGCGAACGCCGCCGAGTCGCCGGGCAGCGCAATGCCACGCACTTTTTTCAGGATCCGGTTGGCCAGCGCGGTGGCCTGGCCTTCGTCGGTATGCGGGCAGAGGATGCAGAATTCCTCGCCGCCGTAGCGCCCGGCTACATCGGAGGCACGCCGCGAGTTGTCGATGGCCTCGGCGATCAGCTTGAGCACGGTGTCGCCGGCATGGTGGCCATGCCGGTCGTTGACCTGCTTGAAATGGTCGATATCGATCACCAGGCAGGACAAGGGCTGGCCGTGGCGCTCCCAGGCAGCCACCAGGCTGATGGCCGACTTGTCGAGCGCGCCCCGGTTGAGCAGGCGCGTCAGCGCATCGAGCCTGGCGCCGTTTTCATTGGTGGCAATGACCTGCTCCATGGCCATGACCGTAAACCCGAACAAGGCCAGCAAGGTGCCCACCAGCGGCACCACCAGCAAGATCCCGTTGGCACTGCTGGCATAGAACGGCCCCGAGGCCACGTTGCCCGCCAGCCCGGCGGCAAACCCGGCCAGGTGCGTGGCCAGGTGAACGAGGCTGGCAATCACCACCAGGGGCGTGCCCACGCTGCGCCGGCCATCGTAGGCATGCAGCAGGGTGACGACCGTCAGCACGGCCACCAGGGCCAGGCTGCCGTAGCCGATCACATGCATGCGCGCCTGGCCACCAGCCATGCCGGCGGCGCCAACCAGCGCCAGCGCGGCCACCGTCACGCCCACCGCGAGCGTGCGATCCCACGACGCCATGCCGTAATACACCCGCACGCCGCGGTAGATCAGCATCCTGCCGGCGATAAAGGCGGCCGCCCCGCCCGCGCTGACATAGACCAGCCTGGCCGAAGCGTTGGCCGCCAGCACCAGCCCGGCGGCCGACACCAGCAGATGCCCGAGCGCCCACAGGCGCCCGGCCGCGCTGGGCCGCAAGGCGCCAAGCAGGCCGGCCGAAATGGCCAGCGTGCTGGCGTACACCACCACCATGACGACGACAATCGTTTGCTGGTCTAACTGCACGGAATTCCTTTGAAGATACCGTGTTGCCGGTGACGTTGACGGGAGGCTTCAGAGGCAGGCCCGATTGGTTGGTCAACTTCGCAAAGGCGCATGATATCGCCACGGACGCCGACAGGGCCACCCCCGACAAGCCGGGCATCGGCCTGGTTGCAGGGGCACGGCGCAAGGAGCAAGGAGCAAGGAGCCAACGCTGACGAGCAAACACCGCGCCAGGACCGGTTTTGCACCGATCTGGGGCAGCTCAGGCGGGAAACGGGAACGTGCCCCCCAGCGCCAGGGTCAGGTCGCGGGCTGCCCGCAGGACATGCGGGCGGAAGGCCTCGTCGAAGCGCGGCGTCGGGCAGGTCAGGGTCAGCGCGCCCTTGAGCTCGCCGTCCGGGCCAAACACCGGCGACGATACGCCGGCAATCTCCGGGAGACGATCCCCGACCATCGCCGCGACGCCCTCTTCCCGTATCTTCTGGTATAGCTCCCCCCGCGCCCCGCTGAATGCGCGCAGCACGCGGCCACCGGCGCCGCGGTTGCGTGGCAGCAGCTCCCCCGCCTTGGCATGGTCGCGCACCGGCTGGGGCGAGTCGACGCGGTACAGGCACAGACGGTGCTCGCCCTGCTCGACGTGGTAAGCGGCGCTTTCGCGTGTGGCCTGCACCAGTTGGCGCAGCACCGGCATGACGATGAGTTCGAGCGAGAACGAAGCCGAATACACCGAGTTCAGCCGCGCCACTTCCGGGCCTAGCCCGTAGCGGCCATCGGTATGGCGCAGGATCAGCCTGGCGTGCTCCAGCGACGCCAGCAGGCGCAGCAGCGTGCTTTTGTAGAGCCCGGTGCGCTGGGCCAGCTCCACCAGGCTCAGCGTGGTGTCGCCCAGGCGGAACGCGGAAAGCACGAACAAGGCCCGGTCTACGGCTACGGCGCCGCCTTCGGCGGCATGTTTGTCGGCTTCGGAGAGCTGGGCGGCTTTACGTGGCATGAAGGAAACAGGGCAGGAAAGGTCAGGAAAGGGCAGGAAAGCGGGAAAAAGCAGAGTGGCGGCGTGGCGGCGTGGCACAGGGCCGGCATCCCGCCGACCGGGGAAAGCCAGCGGCAGAGCCGCACAGTGTTCCACGGTACAGAACGGTACCAGGCTTGTCAATCGGTGCCGCGCGCGGGTGTGGAAGGATGCCCCGCGGGCCAGATGCCCTGCTTGCCTGGCGCCGGCATGCCCGCCGGGTCGCGCGCATCCTTGAGCCGCCGCACCGGGCCGGCCCGGTCAAGCATGGCGGCAAAGACAGGCGACAGGCGCCGCGGCGAAGCCGCGCAGGGCCTGCGCGTGCGCGAAGGGCGCGGCCGAGCGATCCGGTGGCAGCGCCCTTCGTGCATTCACGCCCGTCGTGCATTCACATTAAGCGCCGTCCTTCGTCAGTGATGATGGCCGCCACCATGGAACCCGCCCCCCTGGAAGCCGCCGTGCGGCGCGCCGACAAACGACCCGCGCGAGCCGCCATGGAAGCCGCCATGGAAGCCGCCACGGAAACCGCCGCCCGGGCGCGAAAAGAACACGCGGTGCATGTTGTGCGCGTGATGAAAGCGGTCGATAAAGATAAAGCTCGCGCCAAAGCCGACGCCAACCGGCGCCCAGTACCAAGGGTCGTAGTAGTAAGCCGGCTGCGCATACACCACCGCGCCGCCAGAGCTATCCACCATCTGCCAGGAGCCATCCGGCTGCAGGCAGGCCAGCCCCACCACCTGTTGCAGGTAGCCGTCGATCTCCACCTGCCCCGCCATCTGCTGGCAAGGCGACGAATAGCCACTCCCTGCGTCCGCGGCCACCGCCTGCGCCGCCGCGGGCGCGCTCAGGCCGAGGCCGGCAAGTAACGCCGCCACGGCACCCAGAGCCTTGCTCATGATGTCATCCCGGGATCGAATGCCCGACGTTGCGATGCGCCGGGCTATTGCCCGAACCGCATCCCGCGGCACATCGGTTTGCCTGCCGGACCCGCTGGCACGCTTGCGCGGCGCGCGTTCCTGCAATGGGTAAACGGATCAGGCTCCCCGTTTATTCCATGCATTCCCGGTACATTCCGCGCGCCCTTGCCCCTTGTTATTGCCATGCCTGCGGATCGCCGCCCAGGCTCGCGCAGACATCGCCGGCGATGGCGCGCAGCCGCGCTTCGGCCAACTGGCCGGAGAGCGCATAGCCGGCCCCGCCGCTGACCCAGTAAAAGGTGCGGCGATCGGCCTGGCGCAGCACGCCAAGCGTGGCCAGGGCGGGCGCGGCCGGCGTGATGTAGAGCGTGAGCCGCTCGCCGGCCGGGTCCTGGTACATCAACTGGGCGGCCGGGCCTGCCTCGCCGGCCAGCAGGCGCCCGCCCAGCAGCGTGAAGCCGTACTCGTCCAGCGACGGAATGGTGAGCGTACGGGCGATCCGGCGCGACAACCACGCGCGCAGGTGCGCCTGGTCGGCGGCCGCCACCTCGACGGGATGGCGCTCTTCAGGCGCAAACACCACATAGGCGGCATCGGCATGGCGCGCAAATGCGTTGGGGTCCGCGCTGGCGCCTGGCAGCCACGCCACGCCGAATGCAAGCGCCAGGCCGGCCATCACCCAGCCCGTGGCGGCAAGCGCACTGCGCCACCACGGCGCGCGCGCCCGGACCAGCACGTAGCGCAGGTCCGCCGGCAGCGGGAACAGGGCCTTGAGCGCGGCGTTCTGCTGGGTATAGTGCTCCGCCAGCTCCGCGGCCCGCGCGTCATGCGCGAGGGCCGCGCGCAGGGCCGCGCCCTCGGCCTCGGGCAATTCGCCGTCCACCAGCGCGCACAGCCGCGCCAGGTCGGGTGCGGGCTCGCTGGCGTTCGGGTCAGAGGCGGGACCGGGGCCGCGGTCGTCGTTCATGGCGTGTTCCTCACCACCCTTAGCGGTACGTGGCGCTCGCCGGCGCCACCCGTGCCACCCATGCCACCAGAGCCGCCGGCGCCATCGGCCAGCAGTGCGCGCAGATGCTCGCGCGCGCGGGACAGGCGCGACATCACCGTGCCCAGCGGCACGTGCAAGACCGCGGCGGCTTCCTGGTAGCGCAGGCCCTCCAGCACGATCAGCAGCAGCACCTCGCGCTGCTCGATCGGCAGGCGGTACAGCGCACGCTGCACATCGCGCAGCGTCAGCCCGTCGACTTCGCTGGCAGGGGCCGCCTGCCGCTGCCAGAGCGGATCGGCCGCGTCCAACGCCACTTCGCGGCGCCGGCGCAACTGATCGATGTAGAGGTGGCGCAGCACGGTCAGCATCCAGGCCCGGGCCTGACCGCCCGCGGGCAGCCGCTTGCCCTGGGCAAGCGCGCGCTCCGCGGTGTCCTGCACGAGGTCATCGGCCCACGCCGCGTCGCCGGTGAGCGCGCGCGCATAGCGCCGCAGCTGCGGAAGCCAGACCGCGATGTCGTCGCCAACGCTCACTGCTGACAGGACATGGGGGGCGCATCTGCAAGCATCGGGGCGGGGATCAATATCCGCTCGTCCCCATGCCGCCGGTGCCAGCCGTGCCACTAGTGCCGCTAGTGCCGCGGCTGCCATCGCGCGAGACCGAGGCGCCGCCGGACCCGTCGCCACCGCCGCCGGAAGTACAGGCCGCCACCGCCATCAAGGCTAGCAGCAGGGCAGAAACCAGGCGGAGCGCTTTCATGTTGGTCTCCTTGGCGGGCGGGCCGCATGGTGACGCCATCGGGTGATGCCGCGATTCGGTCCTGCCCACCCGAGTAAACGCATGGCGCCCCGGTTTTATTCCGTAGCGTGGATGTTTTGCCCCCGCTCCCACGAAGCGCGCAGCATGGCCCACATCTTGGCCCGGCCCGTGCGGCGCACGATACTTCGAGACGCTTCTTGCTTTGTCATGCAAGTGATCTAGAGTGGTGTGATGCACCATTTCGCCCGGCTGTGGCGGTGCCGGAAGGGCCACAGCGTGCAAGGACACGATGACGTGATCGCGTAATGGCTGATGGCCGGCATGAGTGCACTGATACGGGCTTGCATTCGGTTTGCGGAAATCATCTCCCCCTACCCTCTTCGCCTTCGTCCTGCCACGCCGCATGGCAAGGTCGGGCGCCCAAGCTTTCGCGGTCTCTCCCGCATGCCGCGCGAGGCTTGCGGCCATCGCCGGCGCCCTGATCGCAGCGCCTATCCATCGCCGAATCCACGGCAACCGCCCGCCAGCAGGCAAGGCCGGGGCGGCAGTTGCTCACCCGCCAGGCGCCAACCGGGACAACGGTTGCCGGCGCGCGGCTCCGATCGCCGTGCCATGTAGCGCCTCTGCCTGTCCATACAGGATGGCCAGCGCGTGCGCGTGTTTGTGCTTCCCGTCCACTTCCACCGATTCCGAGGTCCCTTCATGCGCATCGAGCGGGTTCCCTTTCGCCATATCAGTGCCGCGACGGTTGCCGTAATTCTTGCTGCATGCGGACAAAAGCCCGCCGCGCCGCCGCCGCAGACGCTGGAGGTCGGCGTCGTCACCGTCAAGCCGGCCACCGTGCCCGTCACGTCCGAACTGCCGGGCCGCACCAGCGCCTTCCTGGTCGCGCAGGTGCGCGCGCGGGTCGACGGCATCGTGCTGCGCCGCGAGTTCACCGAGGGCGATGAGGTCAAGCTGGGCCAGCGCCTCTACAAGATCGACCCGACGCCCTACATTGCCGCGCTCAACAATGCCAAGGCCGTGCTGGCAAAGGCACAGGCCAACGTAGGCACGCAGAACGCGCTGGTCCAGCGCTACAAGATCCTGGTGGCGTCCAACGCCGTGAGCAAGCAGGACTACGACAACGCCGTGGCCGCGCTGGGCCAGGCCGTGGCCGACGTGGCATCGGGCAAGGCAGGGGTGGAAACCGCGCAGATCAACCTGGGCTACACCGATGTCGTGTCCCCCATCAGCGGGCGCAGCGGCTTGTCGCAGGTCACGCCGGGCGCCTATGTGCAGGCCAGCCAGGCCACGCTGCTGACCACGGTCCAGCAACTGGACCCGGTCTACGTCAACCTGACGCAATCGAGCGTCGATGGGCTGCGGCTGCGCCGCCAGATCCAGGAGGGCCGCYTGCAGGCCGCCGGCGCCAACGCCGCCAAGGTCACGCTGCTGCTGGAGGACGGACGCGCCTATCCGCAGCCCGGCCAGCTCCAGTTCACCGACGTGAGCGTGGACCAGAGCACGGGATCCGTGACGGTGCGTGCGATCTTCCCGAACAAGGATCGCGTGCTGCTGCCCGGGATGTTCGTGCGCGCGCGCATCGACCAGGGCGTCAACGACAAGGCCATCGTCGTGCCGCAGATTGGCGTCACGCATGACGCAAAGGGGCAGGCCGTGGCGCTGGTCGTCGGCCAGGACAACAAGGTGACGCAACGCCAGATCGTCACCACCGGCACCTACGGCAGCGGCTGGGTGGTGGACAGCGGCCTGCAGCCGGGCGATCGCGTGATCGTCAATGGCGTGGAGAAAGCCAAACCGGGCATGACGGTCAAGCCGGTCGAAGCCCAGGCACCGGCGCAGCCGGCCTCCGGCGCGCAGGCCATGCCTGGCGCCGGCGCGGCAGCGGCATCGGCGCCTTCCGCAGCGTCGGCAGCATCGGCCGCGCAATAACCGGGAGCCAGCTTCATGGCAAAGTTCTTTATCGACCGGCCAATTTTTGCGTGGGTGATCGCAATCATCCTGATGCTGGCCGGCCTCGCCGCGACCACCACGCTGCCCATTGCCCAGTACCCCACGATTGCCCCGCCGGCCGTGCAGATCAGCGCCACCTACCCCGGCGCTTCCGCCAAGACCGTCGAAGACACCGTCACGCAGGTGATCGAGCAGCAGATGAGTGGCCTGGACCACCTGCTGTACCTGTCGTCGACCAGCGACGACTCCGGCACCGCCACCATCACGCTGACCTTCGCGGCCGGCACCAACCCGGACATTGCGCAGGTCCAGGTGCAGAACAAGCTGCAACTGGCCACCCCGCTGCTGCCGCAGGCCGTGCAGCAACTGGGCACCAAGGTCACCAAGTCGAGCAGCAGCTTCCTGCTGATCCTCGCCTTCGTGTCCAGGGACGGCAGCATGGGCCGCTACGACCTGGCGAACTACGTGGCGTCGAAGGTGCTGGACCCGGTCAGCCGGATCGACGGCGTTGGCACGGTCACGCTGTTCGGCTCGCAGTACGCCATGCGGATCTGGCTCGATGCGACCAAGCTGAACAACTACAGCCTGACCCCGATCGACGTCAAGAACGCGGTGGCCGCGCAGAACGTGCAGGTCGCCGGCGGCAGCCTGGGCGGCACGCCGTCGGTGCCGGGCCAGATGCTGCAAGCCACCATCACCGAGGCCACGCTGCTGCAAACCCCCGCGCAGTTCGGCAATATCCTGCTCAAGGTGAATACCGACGGCTCGCAGGTGCGCCTGAGGGATGTGGCGCGCATCGAGCTGGGCGGCGAGAACTATAACTTCGACACCAAGTACAACGGCCAGCCGACCGCGGCCTTCGGCATCCAGCTCGCCACCGGCGCCAATGCGCTGGCCACGGCCAAGGCGGTGCGCGCCAAGATGGCCGAGCTGCAGCGCTACGCGCCGCAAGGCGTGGTGGTGGAGTATCCGTACGACATCACGCCATTCATCACGCTGTCGATCGAGGAAGTGATCAAGACGCTGATCGAGGGCATCGTGCTGGTGTTCCTGGTGATGTACCTGTTCCTGCAGAACCTGCGCGCCACGCTGATCCCGACCATCGCGGTGCCCGTGGTGCTGCTGGGCACCTTCGCGGTGATGTCGGTGGTTGGCTTCTCGATCAACACGCTGTCGATGTTCGGCATGGTGCTGGCCATCGGCCTGCTGGTGGACGATGCGATCGTGGTGGTGGAGAACGTCGAGCGGGTCATGGCCGAGGAAGGCTTGTCGCCGCGCGACGCCACGCGCAAGGCCATGGAGCAGATCACCGGCGCGCTGGTGGGCGTGGCGCTGGTGCTGTCGGCGGTGTTCGTGCCGGTGGCATTCTCCGGTGGCTCGGTGGGGGCGATCTACCGGCAGTTCTCGCTGACCATCGTTGCCGCCATGGTGCTGTCCGTCCTGGTGGCCCTGATCCTGACGCCGGCACTGTGCGCTTCCATGCTCGAACCGATCCCGAAAGGCCACCACGATGAAAAGACTGGCTTCTTCGGCTGGTTCAACCGCACCTTCGCCAAGAGCCAGAAGAAGTACCACAGCGGCGTGGAGCACGTGATCCGGCGCTCGGGGCGCTGGCTGGTCATCTACCTGATGGTGATCCTGGTGGTGGGCTTGCTGTTCGTGCGCCTGCCGAAAGCCTTCCTGCCCGAAGAGGACCAGGGCACCATGTTCGTGCTGGTGCAGGCGCCCGTGGGCTCCACGCAGGAGCGGACCGCCAAGGTGCTGCTGGATGTGCAGGAGTACCTGCTCAACAACGAGAAGGATTCCGTGGAAGCCGCGCTGACGGTTAACGGCTTCAGCTTTGCCGGCCGCGGCCAGAACTCGGGCCTGGTGTTCGTGCGGCTCAAGGACTTCTCCAAGCGGGAGTCCGCGAACCTGAAAGCGCCCGCGCTGGTCGGGCGGATTTTCGGGCACTTTGCGAGATACAAGGACGCCAACGTGTTCCCGTTGAACCCCCCGTCCATTCCGGAACTCGGCACGGCCGCGGGCTTCGACTTCGAGCTGCAGGACCGTGCCGGCGTGGGCCACGGGAAGCTGATGCAGGCGCGCAACATGCTGCTCGGCATGGCGGCCAAAGACGCGCTGCTGGCACAGGTGCGCCCGAACGGCCTGAACGACACACCACAGTTCAAGGTCGACATCGACCGCGAAAAAGCCAATGCGCTGGGGGTCAGCGCCGCCGACATCGACCAGACCTTCTCGACCGCCTGGGCGTCGCTTTACGTGAACAACTTCCTCGATACCGACAACCGGATCAAGAAGGTCTACGTGCAGGGCGAACCGAGGTTCCGCATGAACCCGGAGGACCTGAACGCCTGGTACGTGCGCAATGCGGCTGGCACGATGGTGCCGTTCGGCGCCTTCGGCTCGGGGGCTTGGATCTTCGGGTCCCCCAAACTCGAGCGCTTCAACGGCATTCCGGCGGTCGAGATCCAGGGCGCGGCGGCGGCCGGCAAATCGACCGGCCAGGCGATGAACGCCATGGAAGCCATCGCCCAGAAGCTGCCCGACGGCATCGGCTACGAATGGACCGGCTTGTCGTACCAGGAGCGCCAGTCCGGCTCGCAGGCGCCACTGCTCTACGGCATCTCGATCCTCGTCGTGTTCCTGTGCCTGGCCGCGCTGTATGAGAGCTGGTCGATCCCGTTCTCGGTGATCATGGTGGTGCCGCTGGGCATCCTGGGCGCGCTGCTGGCCGCCACCCTGCGCGGGCTGGAGAACGACGTTTTCTTCCAGGTCGGCCTGCTGACCACGGTGGGGCTGTCGGCAAAGAACGCCATCCTGATCGTGGAGTTCGCCCGCGACCTGCGCGACCAGGGCATGAGCACCGTCGACGCGGCGGTGGAGGCGGCACGCCTGCGCTTGCGCCCGATCCTGATGACCTCGATGGCCTTCATCCTTGGCGTGCTGCCGCTGGCGCTCAGCAATGGCGCCGGCTCCGGCAGCCAGCATGCGATCGGCACCGGCGTGATCGGCGGGATGCTGACCGCCACCTTCCTAGCGATCTTCATGATCCCTATGTTCTTCGTCGTGATCGGCAAGTTCAGCAAGACCAAGCACAAGCCCGGGTCGCCACCTGCGCCCGTCCCGTCCGGCCACGCGGGCAGTGGCAATGACGATGGCAGCGGCGGCAGCAATGGCAGCAATGGCAGCGCCGGCACGCCTGGCCAAGGACATTGAGATGCCCAGACTCGCACTGATCGCCACCACCGCCGTCATGGCCGCCGGCTGCACGCTCCAGCCGCGCTATGAGCGCCCCGCCGCCCCCGTTGCCCCCAACTTCCCGGCCGGCGGCGTCTACGACACCCAGCCGGACGCCGCCAGCGCCACCGCCAATACGCCGGCCCCGGAGATCGGCTGGCGGGACTTCTTTGCCGATGCGCGCCTGCGGCGCCTGCTGGCGCTTGCGCTCAAGAACAACCGCGACCTGCGCGTGTCGGTTCTGAACATGGAGGCGGCCCGCGCGCAGTACCAGATCAGCCGCGCCGGCCTGTTCCCGGCCGTCAACGCGGTGGCCTCGCAGAGCCGCTCGCGCACACCAAAGAACCTGTCGTTCCTTGGCAAGACCATCTCCGGCGACTATTYAGTCGGCCTCAGCGCGTCGTGGGAAATCGACTTCTTTGGCCGCATCCGCAGCCTGAAAGACCAGGCCCTCGCGCAGTTCCTGTCGCTGGCGGAAACCCGCAGGGCGGCGGAGCTGGCCTTGCTGTCGTCGGTGGCGAACCAGTACCTCACCATGCTCAGCTACGACGACGCGCTGGCCGTTACGCGCGGCACGCTGGTGACGGCCGAGGAGTCGTTGCGCATCACCAGCCTGCAGTTTGACGTCGGCACGGGCTCGGAGCTGGCCCTGCGCCAGGCCGAAGGCGTGGTCGAGCAGGCGCGCGCCAACCTGGAAACGGAAAGTCGGTTACGCGCGCAGTCCGAGAATGCGCTGGTGCTGCTGGTGGGCGAGCCACTGCCGGATAACCTGCCGCCTGGCCTGCCGCTCAACAGCCAGGCCTTGCTGGCCGACATCCCGGCGGGCCTGCCGTCCGACCTGCTGACCCGGCGCCCGGACATCGCCGCCGCAGAGCAATCGCTGCGGGCAGCCAACGCCAACATCGGCGCGGCGCGCGCGGCGTTTTTCCCGCGGGTGACGCTCACCGGCAGCGCGGGCACGCTGTCGCCCACGCTGGGCGGCTTGTTCAAGCCGGGCTCAGGTGCCTGGTCGTTCGCGCCGCAGATCACCCTGCCGATCTTCCAGGGCGGCCAGAACATTGCCGCGCTGGACCTGGCGCAGGTGCAGAAACGCATTGAGATCTCCACCTACGAGAAGGCCATCCAGACTGCCTTTCGGGAGGTGTCCGATGGCCTGGCGGCGCGCGGCACCTATGACAACCAGATCAAGGCGCTTGAGCGCTTCACCGGCTCGCAAGAGCGGCGGCTGGTGCTGTCGGACCTGCGCTTTCGCAACGGGGTGGACAGCTACCTGAGCGTGCTGACCGCGCAGAACGACCTCTACAACGCGCAATTGCTGCTGATCAACGCCCGGCTGCAACGGCTGAGCAACCTGGTCGATCTCTACCAGTTCCTCGGCGGCGGCTGGATCGAGCGCGCCGGCGACACGCCCCGCCCCTCGGACGCGCCGGTCGACTACAGCGCGAACGCACCGGGCCCGGCGGGCGCGCCGTAGCGCGCCGCCGCTGCGGGTCCGCTGCGGGCCCGTCCGTTAGGCCAGCCGCTGGCAGCTATACGCCTCGGTCCGGTAGGGAAACGCCACGCTGGCCTTGCCGGCCAGCGCCGGGCTGCCGTCGATCACAGCCAGCAGCCGGGCGCGCACCGTATCCTGCTCCACGGCCGGCAGCGAGGCAATGAAGCTGACCGACATCACCCGGTCCACGATCACCTGCTGCGCGGGGCCAACGTGCTCGTAAGGCAGGCTGGCCAGCCCCAGCTCGCCGAAGCCGCTGGCCGGGAACACCTTCTTCCAGTCGCCCTTGTAGAAGCGCGGCGCGTCGCCCTCGAACGGAGTCATGATGGCGGTCAGCTGCGCCACCCAGTCGACCGATTCATCGCGCACGTTCCACACCAGGCCGAGCTTGCCGCCCGGGCGCAGCACACGGGCGATCTCGGCCATGGCCGCGGCGTTGGCAAACCAGTGGAACGCCTGCGCGCAGACCACCGCGTCGACGCTGGCGCCGGGCAGCGGGATGGCCTCGGCCGTGCCCGCCAGCGCCTGCACGGCGGGCACGGCGGCGCTTAGCTGGGCGCGCATGGCCGCCACGGGTTCCACCGCGATCACGCTGGCGCCGGTGGCCAGCAGCAGGCGGCTGAACTTGCCGGTGCCGGCGCCCAGGTCCAGCACCGTCTTGCCGGGCTGCAGGCCGAGCTCCGTCGTCAGCCAGGCGCCCAGCGCGCTCGGATAGTCGGGGCGCCCGCGGGCGTAGGTATCGGCCTGGCTGGAAAAGCCCTGGGCGGCGGCGTGGTGGATGTCGGTCATGGCTGCGCGTCTCTCGTCTCTCTCGTGCGTTGGACAAGCACTCCGGAGCCAGCCCGTTGCCGCAGCGGCCCTGGAAGTGGAGGAAGTGGAGGAAGTGGAGGAAGTGGAACTAGAACGAAGGCACCGGGTTCTCGCCCTGGCTGACCAGGTACTTGCCGTCCTGGAAGCGATAGCGCACCACCGCATCCAGCGATTTGCGCCGCGGCTTGGCCGCGCCTCCCGGTACTTTGACCTCCTGGCCCTGGAACGTCACGGTCAGGTCACCCGGCGTGTCCGCGCCAAGGGCAAATGCCGGTTTGCCCTCTACCGAATAGCAGACCTGCTCGCCGGCGTCCTGGCTATCCGTGCCGCGTTCCGCGAGCACGTCGGACTTGCCTGACAGCGCCTCGTCGCATGGCTCATGCGCGCCGGAATTCTCCGCGCTCATGGCCACGCCGCCCAGCAGGGTGGAGATCTGCCCCGGCGCCAGGCGATAGAACGACGCCCAGCTGCCGCAATAGCCTTGCCAGCAACTGCCCCAGGTCAGGATGAGCGCAAAGTCCGTGGCCGATATCTTTGCGACCGACGACTCGCCGAGCGAGCCTTGCCCGCCTGAGAAGTCGTAGCCGTCGACACGCCGGCTGAGCCGCCAGCCGCCATGGCTTTCGCCACTGGCCGTGGCATCGCGCGTAAAGAAGTACGCGCCCAGCCAGGCACCCGCCGCGTGGCTATTGTTGCGCGTGCCGCCTTCCTCCACCACCATGCCCTCGGTCAGCATCACCGCATGGGTGTCGTCCAGCCGGATCACCTGGATCGGCTTGATATCGATGGTGCCCTCCACCAGCGGCGCCTCGCCCGTGCCCTTGTAGTCCGGGTCCGGCAACGCGGCACGCACCACGCGGCCTTTGTCGTCGTCGCGCCAGGCGGGAAAGGCCAGCAGGATCAACGCCTCGCGCTTGAGGGTGTCGGCCTGCGCCACGGCGGCGGAGGCCGGCGCGGCCTGCGCGGACGAAGCGCCAGCCGCCGCGGGCGGGGTCTCATGCCGCGAGCAGGCAGACAAGCCGAGGCAAAGCGCCAGGGCCGGCGCCAGCATCCGCCTGGCAATACGTCGGGAATCCGCGGAAGAGGCACGAAGCGAGCAAAAGGTCATGTTGACGGCGGGCGCAAGGGCCGCAGCTGCACGGCCAGGAATAGGGAGGCAAAGCGAGAATCACGAACCGCAGGCACCGCGGGAACCGTGGGAACCATGGGAAATGGCCACGCGGATGCCGCGCACCGCACTATCCGCGAGCCGGCCCGCGCCGTCAAGGCGGGCCGGCTGCAATCCGCGCCCTCAAGCCGGGGCGCCGGGTGTAGAGGCGGAGCCCATGGAGGCCTCCAGCGCGGGCAGGTTGCCCTCGCCGAAGCCATGGTAGTTGTCGCGCTGGACGATTTCGAAGAAGAATTCGCCGGCCTCGCGGCGGGCAAAGGCTTGCAGGAAGGTCTCGCGCGTGCCGTCGGCGCGCAACGCGCCGTCCACCAGGATGCCGTAGCGCCGCAAGGCCGCCAGATCCAGCCCGTGGCCCGGCACGCGCGTGTCGACAGTGTCGTAGTAGGCCGCGGGCGGCTCGACAAAGCGCACGCCATTGCGCGCCAGGGCGGCGGCGCTGGCCACCAGGTCGTCGGTCGCCAGCGCAATGTGCTGGATGCCTTCGCCGTGATGCCCCGACAGGTAGTGCTCCATCTGGTCGTGGCGCTGCGTGCCTTTCTCGTAGATCGGGATGCGGATCAGGCCGCAGGGTGAGAGCAGCACGCGGGAATCGCTCGCGACATGCCACCCGGCATTGACCTCATGGATCTCGCGAAAGCCCAGCACCTTGCGATAGAAATCGAGCCACTCTTCCAGGTGCCCGGGGTCGACCGCCTGCGTCACGTGATCGACGCGGGCCAGGCCGGCGTCAGCGGTAGTGGCGGAAGTAGTGGCAGTGGCAGTGGCAGTGGCAGTGGCAGTGGCAGTGGCAGTAGCCGTGGCGGCATGCGCCAGCGCGCGGAAATCCACGTCGTAGATGGAGATGTCGCCCACGTCGCCGGGCCGCCCCTCCTTGCCGCGCCAGCGGTCGATAAAGTAGATGATGGAGCGGCCGATGCCCTGGATAGCCGGGATATTCAGCTCCATCGGCCCGACCGTGCCGGCCTCGAACGGCCATGCACCGGCATCGACCGCGCGCGCGAATGCCGTGGCGGCATCGTTCACGCGGATGCCGACCGCGCAGATCGAGAGGCCATATTCGGAGGCATAGCGGGTGGCGAAGGAATCCGGCTCCGCGTCAACGATGAAATTCATCTCACCCTGGCGGAACAGCTTCACGTTCTTGTGCCGGTGCTGGGCAATGGCATGAAAGCCGAAACGCTCGAAGGTACGCCCAAGCGCCGCGGGATCGGGGGACGCAAATTCGACGAACTCATAACCCATGATGCCCAGCGGATTCTCCCAAGGCTGGAAATCGTCGGCGCGCGGCGAAAAAACGTCTGCCGGTCGGCTCATGTCTGCTCCTTTTTATGTGGTCCGTGGTGGCTGCGGGTGTTAGCCATCATAGCAAGGGCCATGGCTTCGCTCTAGCCCGGGCGCCGTGCCCCGCCGTGGCGCCGTGCCGGGTTCGGCTAGCGGCAGCCGAAGCGTAGCGGGCGCCCCGCGCGCCAACAATGGGAGCGCCCCCGCCTGTCGCGCTATGCGTGCGCCGGCGTGCGATGAACGCACAAATAAAGGGTAAACCCTTAATTTCGATGCCATCCCCGCAATATGGTCTCATCCACCGGGGGCAAACCCGAATTTCGCCCCATAAGCGCGCACATACGTCCGTCTATCGCGCATAGTGCGCATTACACCTCTTGGTTCGCCTCATTTCACCCCTTAAGCTTGTGCTACCCACCTCGCTTCCGCCTTGCGGAACAAACTGCAACAGGCAACTGGCAACTGGCAACTGGCAACACGGACACCACCATGATCGACGGCAAGACCACCCTCATCGCGCACATCGGCTACCCCACCGAGTCCTTCAAGGCGCCGATGATCTACAACCCCTGGTTCGCGCAGCGCGGCATCAATGCCGTCGTGGTGCCCATGGGCCTGAAAGCCGAGCACTTCGCCGATGGCTTGCGCACGCTATTCCGGCTGACCAACCTGCGCGGCGCGCTCATCACCATGCCGCACAAGGTGTCCACCATGGAACTGGTGGACGCGCTCACCCCGACGGCCCGCATCGCGGGCGCCTGCAACGCAGTACTGCTGCGCGACGACGGCACCTTGCTCGGCGATCAGTTCGATGGCGCAGGCTTCGTGCGCGGCATCCAGCGCAAAGGCTGCCAGCTGCAGGGGGCCAGCGTGCTGGTGTCCGGCTGCGGCGGCGTGGGTTCGGCCATTGCCGCGTCGCTGGCCGGCGCCGGCGTGGCGCGGTTAGGCCTGTTCGATGCGCGCGACGCCTCGGCGCAGGCACTGGCCGCGCGGCTGCAGGCGCACTACCCGCAATTGCAGCTCGGCACGGGCTCGAACGATCCTGCCGGCTACCAGCTGGTGGTCAACGCCACGCCGCTGGGCATGAACGAGGCCGATCCCCTGCCCTTCGACGTCAGCCGCATCGACCCGCAAGCCTGGGTGGGCGAGGTCGTGATGAAGACGGAGTACACGCCTTTGCTGCGCGCGGCGCTGGAGCGCAGTTTCACCACCCCTGCGGGGCGGCGACCTACTTTTTTGTCTTGCCAAAAAAGTAGGCAAAAAAGGCGCGCCGGATGGGGCGACTACCCCCTCGGGATTCGGCGAAAAGAGYGGCCGGAACCCAAACTCGCATCGCCTTAAGGCGATACTCAGACATGGGTCCCTCTTTTCCGCCCCATACGGCCTAGGTAAACCTTGACGGCTCGCTTCGCATCGCGTTGGGGTGTGGCCCGCCCTTTGGGCGCTTCACACGGCTACCACAATGGGCTGATCAGTTGAACGGTTGATCTTGCCGCTGGTTGGCTCCCCTCTCCCGCTTGCGGGAGAGCAACCGGGGGAGAGGGAGCAGACAGCCGTCGTCAAAGCGTATGGCTTTGGCCTGTTCGGCGGCTTCGGCTCGCGCATTGGATTTGTCAGGCCGGCGTGCCCGCCAGTTTCGCTGCGATGAACTGCAGCGCCAGCCCGTACCCCTGGGTGCCGAACCCCGCCATCACCGCCTCCGCGATATCCGACAGGTAGGAGTGGTGGCGGAACGCCTCGCGCTTGTGGACGTTCGAGATATGTACCTCGACGAAGGGGATCGCGACGCCGGCAAACGCGTCGCGGATCGCCACGCTGGTGTGGGTGAAGGCGCCTGGATTGATCAGGATAAAGCTGACACCCTCGGTGCGCGCCGCGTGGATGCGATCGACGATGGCGCCCTCATGGTTGCTCTGGAAGCAGGCCAAGGATAAACCCAGCTGGCCGGCCTGCTGGCGCAGGCTGGCCTCGACATCGGCTAGCGTGGTCGAGCCGTAGATCTGCGGCTCGCGCGTGCCCAGCAGGTTCAGGTTGGGCCCGTTCAGGACGAGTACGGATTTCATGGTGTTTCCTCTGGTTTCCTCTGATGGGTCTGGTTGATTGCCGCCAGCTTGAAGACGCCCGGCTCAGGCGTCCACCGTCTCGACAATGCGCCCGCTGCGCGCAGCTTCGGCGATGGCTTCGGTCACGCGCAGATTCTGCAGCCCGTCATGCACAGTGACAAGCGGCACGGCAGCGCCGCGGATCACGTCGCAGAAATGCGCAAGCTGGCGCGCGAGCGGATCCTCGCGCATGAGCTCGACCACGCTGGCCTGGAAGGGCTTGAACCACGAGCGGTCCTGGTCTTGCGCATAGATCTTGAGCCGCATGGTCGGCACCGCGAGCGAGCCGCGCGTGCCGGCGACCACATAGCAATCCTCGTCCGGATAGCTGGCATAGTCCGCATTCTCCCGCGAAGTCTGCTCCCAACTGCGCGCCGAAGCCGCGCTATCGGACAGCATGAACGTGCCGAGCGCGCCGTTGGCAAAGCGCAGGTTGATCGCCACCGTGTCCTCGACCGGAAATTGCCGCGCGGCGTTCGACGCCATCGCCTGCACCGCCACGATCTCGCCGCACAAGGCCCGCAGGTTGCCGATCTCGTGAATCATGTTGATCAGGATCGGCCCGCCGCCAGGCTGGCGGCGCCACGGCGCCGCCGCGAAGTAGTCATCGGGCTTGCAGAACATCGCCGAGCCAACCACCGCCACGGGCGTGCCCAGCACGCCTTCCTGCACGATCTCGCGTGCACGGGCCAGCAGCGGGCTGTGCGCGCGGTGATGGCCGACCAGCAGCTTTGCATTGGCCGCCTCGGCTGCCCGGCACAGGCGCATGCCCTCCTCCAGGCTGTGCGCCACGGGCTTTTCAATCAGCGCCGGAACGCCCGCACGCAAGCAGGCCAGCGCCTCTGCCACATGCAGCTTGTTTGGCGTGGCGAGGATCACGCCATCGAGCCGCTGCGCTGCAAGGAGTGCATCTAGCGAAGCGTACAAGGGCACGCCTGTGGCGCGCGCCACCTCGGCCGCGGCCGCTGCGGGGTCGGCAATGCCGGCCAGCTCGCAGGCCGGGCTGGCCTGCACCAGTTCCATATGGCGGCGGCCAATCAGGCCGGCGCCGGCAATTCCGATTCTGAGCTTTGTCATTTGCTGTGCTGGTGAGGGATGAGCGTGGGGTGAGCCCCGCATCCGGCCGCCTGGACAGGCGCCATCGGCACAGCGTACTGTTATGCGTCGATATGATAATCAGGCGTCATGGAAACTCACAATGTCCCATCAGCGAACAATGATCCCTTCCTCCGGGATCTACGCCTGTTCTGCACCGTGGCCCGGCGCGCCAGCTTTATCGCCGGCGCCAACGAGATGGGCCTGTCCGCCGCGCATGTGAGCAAGCGCATCGCCACCCTCGAGGCCATGCTCGGCGTCAAATTGTTCCACCGCACCACGCGCCGTGTCAGCGTGACCGCCGACGGTGAAGCGGCCTTCCTGTGGGCGCAGAAGATCCTGGACGACGTCGAGAGCATGCTGGAAGCGGTTGGCGGCGCAAGCGCAGAGCCACGGGGCCTGCTACGCATCAGCACCAGCTTGCGGCTCGGGCGCGACCACCTCTGCCCGGCGCTGTCCCTGCTGCGCCAGCGCCATCCCGCGCTCGAAGTCTGGCTGGAACTGCTGGACCGCCGCGTCGACCTGATCGCCGAGAACTTCGACCTCGACATCCGCGTGGGCGAAGTCCAGGAACCTCATCTGATTGCCCACAAGATCGCCTCGGGCAGCCGCATCCTGTGCGCCGCGCCCTCGTACCTGGCCCGGCACGGCCAGCCGCGGACCCTGGCGGAACTGGCGCAGCACGACTGCCTGCCCTTTCGGGACCGCGACCAGCGCTTCGGGGTATGGCGCATGACCGGGCCCAGCGGCATGGAAACCGTCAAGATCACCGGGCCCATGGCCTCCAACCACAGCGATATCGTGCGCCAGTGGGCACACGAAGGCTACGGCATCATCATGGCTTCGATATGGGACGTGGCCAACAGCATCCGCAGCGGCGCACTGGTGCGCGTGCTGCCCGCGTACCACCAGCCGGCCGACGTATGGGCGGTGACCACGGCACGCGCTTCAGGCTCCGCCAAGATGCGGGCTTGCATCGATTTCCTCAAAGCGCAGCTGACGCAAGGACCACACGCGCTGGCAACCACCCTGGGGGCCGAAGCAGAGTAGCGTGCCGCACGTTGGAAAGGGCGTGATCTGACACCAACGGGCGCCATATGCTACAAAAATCACTTTTCGGATGAGCAGACAACCCCAGCGAGGCTGCCACGCTCCTGAGACGGACGTGGGATCCGACCTCTCTTTGCAACGGCTTGGGGGGCCACCCCGCTGGTAGAAACCCGGCTTTTGGGCGCATATCGCGCAGTCTGCGCGAATAGCGCGCAAATTGTGAGAATTCGCCTTGTCCATGATCAAGGGATCGCTTAATTTCCAGCCAACAATGATTGGAGACGAAATTGGCTACTACCCTCAATGACCGTGACCTGCACGGCAAGCGCCAAACCAAGAAAGCAACCGCGAGCGGCTGGATCGGCTCGGCACTCGAGTACTACGATTTCTTCATCTATGCGACCGCGGCGTCGCTGATCTTCCCCCAGATTTTCTTCCCCTCGGGCAACCCCAAGGTCGCCATCGTTGCTTCGCTGGCAACCTACGGTGTCGGCTATATCGCCCGGCCCATCGGCGCCCTCTTCCTGGGCCACTGGGGCGACACCCACGGGCGCAAGAACGTGCTGGTGCTGTGCATGTTCCTGATGGGCTTCTCGACCGTGGCAGTCGGCCTGCTGCCGACCTACAGCCAGGTTGGCATGCTCGCCCCGGTGCTCCTGGTCATCCTTCGCCTGATCCAGGGCTTCGCGGTCGCCGGTGAAATCTCCGGCGCCAGCTCGATGATCCTGGAGCACGCGCCGTTCGGGCGCCGCGGCTACTACGCCAGCTTCACGCTCCAGGGCGTGCAGGCCGGCCAGATCCTGGCCGCCGCAGTCTTCCTGCCGCTTGCCTACTACATGCCCTCGGACGCGTTCAATGCCTGGGGCTGGCGCATTCCCTTCCTGCTGAGCGCCGTCGTGCTGGTGGCGGGCTTCATCATCCGCCGTGAAGTCTCCGAGACGCCGGCGTTTGCCAAGGAAGCCAAGGCTGGCGAAGTGGTGCGTTCGCCCATCATTGAAGCCTTCAAGTTCAGCTGGCGCGACATGATCCGCGTGGTGTGCATGGCCCTGATGAACGTGATCCCGGTGGTGGCCACGATCTTCGGCGCGGCCTATGCGGTGCAGCCGGCGTACGGCATCGGCTTCGACAAGAGCCTTTACCTGTGGATTCCGGTGGCAGGCAATATTCTCGCGGTGCTGGTCATTCCGATTGTCGGCAACCTGTCCGACAAGATCGGCCGCAAGCCGCCGATCGTCATTGGCGCGCTTAGCTCCGGGTTGCTTTCCTTTCTCTATCTCTATGCCATCAGCATCCATAACGTGCCGCTTGCCATCGTGGCATCGCTGCTGATGTGGGGCATCGTCTACCAGGGCTACAACGCGATTTTCCCGAGCTTCTTCCCCGAGTTGTTCCCGACACGCTCGCGCGTGTCGGCCATGGCCATCGCGCAGAATATCGGCACCGCCGTCACCGCCTTGCTTCCCGCGCTGTTCGCCACCGTAGCGCCTCCGGGATCGGCCAATATCCCGATGACGATCGGCGCGATTACCCTCGCCGTGACGATCGTTGCGGCCCTGGCGGCCCTGAGTGCCCGGGAAACCCACCGCATCCCCATGAGCGAGCTCGGCGAGCCCAACGCCGCTCCCATGGACAAGCAGGACTACGACCGGCTGCGCGCCGAGGCCATGGGCGAGACGAAGGTGGCCCGGGCAGCCGCCTGAGGGCACCACGGCCCTGCTTGAGAGCAAAGCGCGCCGGTCCGCCCCGGACCAGCGCGCTCTGAAGCCAGGCCCTACCTCCGCCGCCGTCACCGAGTTGCACTTGTTGGCGATATCGGCGATATCGCCGATATCACGGCCCTGTCACGCTCCTTTCACCTGATGCCGGTGCGATCGCAGGCACCCAAGGGGACCCGTTTTTCCGAAAGCGCTGAAACACAAACGCGCCATCGAATGAAATTTAATTAAATCGAATTACCAAGCCCACGTTTTAAAGAAATCAATATCAATATTGATATCCACATGAAAAATATCTGGAGGAGTATCGACATGAACAAGAAAGCCGCCGCCCTGCTCGTTCTGGGGAGCGCCGCCCTGCCCGCATTCGCGCAGCAATCCGGCGTCACCCTGTATGGTCTCGTCGACACCACTATCCGCTACTCCACCCACGCGAACGCCGCCGGCAACAGCAAGTGGGAAATGACCGATGGCGAACTCACCGGCAGCCGCTGGGGCCTGCGCGGCACCGAAGATCTCGGCAACAACCTGAAGGCCTTCTACATCCTCGAATCAGGTTTCAGCCCGGATACCGGCAGCAGCCAGCAAGGCGGCCGCCTGTTCGGGCGCACCGCGGTGATCGGCCTGGACGGCGATTTCGGCAAGCTTGCGCTGGGCCGGCAATATACGCTCGCCCACGAAATCCTGTCCTCCTACGAGGCCATGGCATTCGCCAACAACTCCATCGTCGGCTACCAGGGCGGCAACTACACCGGCTTGCGCTACGACAACACCATCAAGTACATCAAGTCCTTCGGCGGTTTGCAGGCCGCGGCGGCCTATACCTTCGGCGAGGTGCCGGGCAGCATCAAGGCCAGCAACGCGACGGCAGGCTCGCTGGTCTACAGCAGCGGCCCCATCGAAGTGGGCGCCGTCTACCAGGTCACGCACGATGTCTCCTCCGCCTTCTTCGGCGCCGTGCCGGCCGCGCAGGCCAGCAAGCAAACCGTGTGGGGCCTGGGGGGTACGTGGAAGGCTTCGCGCGCGCAGTATTACCTGGGCTATACCAACAACCGCCTGGATGTGGCCGACTATCGCAACAACGTAGGCTATATCGGCACGCGCGTGAATATCACCGAGGCCTTCAGCTTTATCGGCACGTTCCAGTACGACTGGCTCAAGCATGCCGGCGCGAGCGGCAAGCGCATGACCACCGCGGGCATGCTGGACTACAACTTCAGCAAGCGCACCGACGTCTACGTGGCAGTGGATTACACCCACCTGAGCGGCGCCTGGATCCCGCTGAACAGCTCGCCGAACTTCAACAACAGCGGCAACATGTTCGGCAACACGACCCGGCTGGGCTTCATGGCCGGCCTGCGCCATAAATTCTGAGGCGCGTAGCCGGACACAAGCTGACAAACATAAACCAACAAGAATACCGACAAGACTCGCATGCTCGATATCCTGGCGATCATCGCGCCGATCTACATCCTCATCCTGATCGGATTCACGACGACCCGCGCCGGGCTGTTTGCCAAGGCCGACATGCGCGTGTTCGGGAAGTTCGTGATCAACCTGGCATTGCCGGCGCTGCTATTCCGCGCGCTGTCGCAACGCCAGGTTGGCGAGATTCTCAATGTCAGCTACCTGCTCGCCTATAGCATCGGATCGTGGGCGGTGATCGGCCTGGGCTATGCCTGGTGCCGGCGCGTCAGCCGGCTGAATCCGGCCACCAGCGCGTTCTATGCGATGGGCATGTCATGTTCGAACAGTGGGTTCATCGGCTACCCCATCCTCCTGCTGACGCTGGCGCCGGTGGCGGGCGTTTCGCTCGCGCTCAACATGATGGTGGAAAACCTGCTGGTGATTCCCATCCTGCTCTTCATGGCGGAGCGCAAGCCGGGTGGCGCCGGCCGGTGGCAAGCGTTGGGCAAAGCGCTGGCCCGGCTGATCCGCAATCCGCTGATCCTTGGCTTGCTCGCGGGGCTGGCCGTGTCGGTGCTTGGCCTGACATTGCCCGCGCCGGTCACGCGTACCGTCGATACGCTGGCAACCGCCTGCAGCGCGCTCTCGCTGTTTGTCATCGGCGGAACGCTGGTCGGACTACCCATGGGCGGGCTCGGCTCGCGGATCGCGCCGATTGTCGTGGGCAAGCTGGCGCTGCATCCGTTGTGCGTTTTCCTGGCGGCCACGATGCTGCCGATGCTCGGGTTGCCCGAGATCGACCGCTCGCTTAGCGCAGCGGCCGTGCTGATGGCGGCGATGCCGATGATGGGTATCTACGCTACCCTGGGCCAGGCCTACGGGCAGGAGGATTTCAGCGCTGTGACCTTGCTGATCACAACCATCGCTTCCTTCTTCACGCTGAGCGCGTTGCTCTTTTTGCTTGGCGCATTTCACGCGCTCCCCTGACAGGCTTGCCGGGCGCGGCGCGTCTCACAACACCCGCATGATCGAGATCGCCGTATCCTGCAGCACCCGCAGCACCCGCTCCAGCGCCTGCTCCGCGCTCTCGTCCCCGATCTGCATATTCACGCTGAGCGCTGCGATCACCTTCCCATGGCGATCCCGCAGCGGCACCGCCACCCCCCGCACGCCGATCTGCAACTGCTGCTCGACCAAGGCATAACCTTGAGCGCCGGCACGGCGGATTTCCGCCATCAAGCGATCCTGCTGCATGATCGTGTACGGCGTGTAGGGCGTCAGCACGCAGCCTTCCAGCCAGGCCTTGACCTTATCCTCCGGCTCGGACGCCAGCATCATCACGCCGGACGACGCCAGCGGCGCGGGCACGCGCGCGCCTAGCACGAAGCCTGTGTTCATCACCCGGCTGGTGCCGGTGCGGCAGATAAACACCAGTTCCCAGTCGTCCAGTACGCTCAGGTAAGCCGGCTCGCCAACGGCGGCGGTGATCTGCTGCAGGAAGGGCTGCACGGTGCGCGGCAGGCGCGCGGAGTCGAAGTACGACCACCCGACCTTGAGCACGCGCGGGGTGAGGCTGAACAAGGTGCCATCGCTGGTGGTGTAGCCCAGATGCTCCAGGGTCAGCAGGTAGCGTCGCGCGGCGGTGCGCGTGAGGCCGGTGAGCTGGGCCGCCTGCGTGGGTGTCAGGCGCGGGTGGTCGTTGTCGAATGCCTCCAGGATGGCCAGGCCCTTCTCCAGCCCGGCAATCCAGTCCCGACGGCTCAATGGTTCTTTATCCATAGCGGAAACCCTAATTCCGAGCGCCAGTCGCTCGCATACGCGCGATTGTCGCACGTCTACGCGCGAATTGCGCTTGTTGCCTCCTACGATCAGTCTTAATCTTGCCTTACACGAAGCACGCAGGATCTGACATGGACACCACAATCTGGCGCCACCCGAAATCGATCGCCACCGTATCGCTCTCCGGCACGCTCCCTGAAAAACTCGAGGCCGCCGCCGCGGCCGGCTTCGATGGGGTCGAGATCTTCGAGAACGACCTGCTGAACTTCGACGGCTCGCCAGCCGACGTGCGCCGCATCGCGGCCGACCTCGGCCTGGCCATCATGCTGTACCAGCCCTTCCGCGATTTCGAGGCCATGCCGGATGCGATCCGCGAGCGCAACATGGCGCGAGCCGAGCGCAAGTTCGACGTGATGGAAGAGCTCGGTGCGCGCATGGTGCTGGTCTGCAGCAATGTGCAGGAGATCGCCATCGACGATCCTGCGCGCGCGGCGGCCGACCTGCGCGCCATGGCCAAAGCCGCGGCCAAACGCGGGCTGTCGGTAGGCTACGAGGCGCTGGCCTGGGGCCGCCACACGCGGCGCTGGCGCCAGGCGTGGGAAATCGTGCGGCAGGCTGACCACCCCGCGCTGGGCCTGGTGCTGGATAGCTTTCACACGCTCGCGCTTGGCGACACGCTCGAAGGCATCGGCGAGGTGCCAGCGCAAAAGCTCTTCTTCGTGCAACTGGCCGACGCGCCGCGGATGAGCATGGACGTGCTGTCGTGGAGCCGGCATTACCGCAATTTCCCCGGGCAGGGCGATCTGCCCGTCACCGAATTTGCGCGCGCGGCAATGGGCGCGGGCTATCGCGGGCCGCTCTCGCTGGAGATCTTCAACGACGAATTCCGCGCGGCACCCGCGCGCCTGACCGCGCTCGATGGGCTGCGCTCGCTGATCTGGCTCGAGTCCGAGGCGGGCGGCCCGCCCCTGCCGGCGCCACCGCGTTTCGGCGGCGTGGACTTCCTGGAGTTCGCGGTGGACTACGTGACCGGGCGCGAGCTGGGCGCGCGCCTGCGCTCGCTGGGCTTTAGCCACGCGGGCCGCCACCGCTCCAAGGCGGTGGAGCTGTACCGGCAGGGCGGCGTCAACATCATTCTCAATGCCGAGCAGGACAGCGCCGCGGCCGAGCATTTCCAGCTGCACGGCCCCTCCGTGTGCGCACTCGGCCTGAAGGTGGATGATGCACAACGCGCCGTCACGCGTGCCCGGGCCCTGCTGTGCAAGGAGTGGCGCGAGCGCATCGGCCCGCACGAGCGCCGCATTCCGGCATTGCGCGCGCCCGACGGCATGCTGTTCTACCTGATCGACGAACAGGGCTCGGACCGCAGCATCTACGAAAGCGACTTCGTGCTGGAACCCGGCGGCGCCGACAGCGCGGGCGCGGGGCTGATGGCCATCGACCATATCGCCCAGGCCCTGCCGCCGCACAGGCTCGACAGCTTCGTGCTGTTCTACAAGACGGTGTTCGGCCTGCAGGCGCAGGCGCTGCACGAAATCACCGATCCGTATGGACTGGTCAAGAGCCGCGCCATGGTCAGCGCGGAGCAGAGCCTGCGGATTGCGCTCAATGTCTCGGAGAGCAGCCGCACCGCAACCGGCAGGTTCATCACCGCCTACGCGGGCTCGGGCATCCACCACATCGCATTCCGTACGCCGGATCTGTGCGCGACGCTGACGCAGGCCGTGCCCGCCGAGGCCGCCATGCTCCACGTGCCGGACAACTACTACGACGATGTCGGCGCCCGGCTCGGGCTGGACGATGCCGCGCTGGAACGCCTGAGGCAACACCAGCTGCTATACGACAGGGATGCCGGTGGCGAATTCCTGCATGCGTACACCGAGCCCTTCCACGACCGCTTCTTCTTCGAGCTGGTGCAGCGCGACGGCTACCTCGGCTTCGGCGCGGCCAACGCCTCGCTGCGCATGGCCGCGCAAGCCCTGGCCTGCCGCAGCCGCCAAGCCCCCGCGGCCTGAAGCCGGCAGCCTCATCCCTTATTGGAGCCTCACATTGGAGCCTCACATGCAAGATCCCTGCATCATCTCAGTCGCCATCACGGGCTCGGTGCCCCGCAAGAAAGACAATCCCGCCATCCCGATCTCGGTGGCCGAGCAGATCGAGAGCACGCACCAGAGCTTCGAGGCAGGCGCCACGCTGGTGCATCTGCACGTGCGCGACGATGCAGGGAATTCCAGCTCGGACCCGGCGCGCTTCGCCGAGCTGCAGGAAGGCATCCGCAAGCATTGCCCGGGCATGATCGTGCAGTTCTCCACCGGCGGGCGCGGGCGCGCCATGGAGCAACGCGGCGCCATGCTCGACCTGCGCCCGGACATGGCCTCGCTGGCCACGGGCTCGGTCAACTTCCCCACCACCGTCTACGAGAACCCGCCCGACTTCGTGCGCGCGCTGGCCAAGGCCATGCGCGATTACCACATCAAGCCCGAGATCGAGATCTTCGACCTGGCGATGCTCTACAACACGGCGGACCTGGTCAGGGAAGGCTTGCTGCTGGCGCCGGTGCACGTGCAATTTGTGTTCGGCATCAAGAATGCGCTGCCGGCGCGCAAGGACATCCTCGAATTCCAGGTGGCGCAACTGGGCAAGGTACTGCCCGGCGCGACCTGGACCGCGGCGGGCATCGGCCGGCACCAGCTGGAGGTCAATCACTGGACGCTCCAGCTCGGCGGCCACTGCCGCACCGGCCTGGAAGACAATGTGCGCTGGGACAAGGACACGCTGGCCGCCAGCAACGCGCAGCTGGTGGGCCGGGTGGCGGCGCTGTGCGCGCAGTACGGCCGCGCCGTGGCCACGCCGCAAGAGGCGCGCCAGCTGCTCGGCCTGGCATGAGCGTCTTACCCACCCGTTTTSATTGCCACGCATCTCGTGCTACCGTAGAGAAGACCGGATCCGGAGCCGAAAACGGCTCAACGCAAACTTGGATTTCGATAACCTTTTCTTCGTTGGCTTCATGGGCGCTGGCAAGACCACCATCGGCAGGACGGTGGCGCGCCGGCTCGGGCTGCCTTTTTTCGATTCCGACCACGAAATCGAGGCGCGTTGCGGCGTGCGGATACCCACGATCTTCGAGCTGGAAGGCGAGGAAGGCTTTCGCGAGCGCGAAAGCCGGGTGCTGGATGAACTCAGCCAGCGCAACGGCATCGTGATGGCCACCGGCGGCGGCGCCGTGCTGCGCCCGGAAAACCGCGAGATGCTGCGCTCGCGCGGCTGCGTGATCTACCTGTGCGCCTCGCCCGCCGAGCTGTGGCACCGCACGCGGCGCAACCGCAACCGCCCGCTGCTGCAGGTCGCCAACCCGCGCGCCACGCTGGAAGCGCTGTTCCAGGTACGCGACCCGCTGTATCGCGAGACCGCGCACCTGATCATGCCCCCGCACGGTGACAGCGTGGCGAATGCCGCCGACCGCGTGCTGGAGCGCCTGGGCTTGAGCGAGCGGGTTCTGCCGCCTCCGGTCGACCCCTGAAGCCCCTGAAACCGCCTCGCCCAGGAGTGGCGCAACCATCACATTTCCCATCACCGCCAGCCTCAGTGCTGCATGCCCCAGCGGCGCACGGTGACACGCTCCAGCGTCCTGAACACCAGGTTCTCCACCAGTAGGCCGATCAGGATCACCATGGCCAGGCCGGCGAAGACGCGGTCGGTGTACAGCTCATTGCGGTTCTGGAAGATGTACCAGCCTAGCCCGCCCTTGCCCGACGACGCGCCAAACACCAGCTCCGCCGCGATCAGCGTGCGCCAGGCAAAGGCCCAGCCGATCTTCAGGCCTGAGAGGATGGCCGGCAGCGCGGCGGGCACCAGGATCAGCAGCACATAGCGCAGCCCGCGCAGGCCGTAGTTGCGCCCGGCCATGCGCAAGGTGGCCGGTACCCCGCGAAAGCCCGCATAGGTATTGAGCGCCAGCGGCCACAGCACCGAATGGATCAGCACGAACACCAGGCTCTTGCTGCCAAGGCCGAACCACAGCAGCGCCAGCGGCAGCAGCGCGATGGCCGGCAGCGGGTTGAACATGGCAGTCAACGTGTCCAGCACGTCGCGCCCCAGTTCGGTGGACACCGCCAGCGTGGTCAGCACGAACGCCAGCACAATGCCACCGGCATAGCCTTGCAGCAGCACCGACAGCGAGATGCCGGCCTTGGCCAGCAGCTCGCCGCTGCCGACGCCCTCGGCGAAGGCCCGCGCGGTGGCGAGGAAACTCGGGAACAGCAAATCGTTATCCTGCACGCGGGCAATGATTTCCCACAGGCAGGCCAGCGCCACCAGGATCAGCGTCTTGCGCAGCCAGCCGTGCTGCCACAGGCGCTGTGGCCAGGGCAAGGCGCGCGCGACCGGCAGCGCGGTGAAGGGTTCCAGTACGCGCTCGTACTCCGCGCGGACCACCGTGGTGGCGGAAAGAGAGGTTGTGCTCGTGCTTGTGTTTGTGCTCGTCATGGTCGATCCTGGCGGGCGTTCAGCGCGCCTGCGCGGTGCGTGCAGGCGACGGCGCCGGGTGCGGCGCCTCGTCGAACAGCAGATGGTGGATGCGTTGCGCGGTAGCCTGGAACTCCGCCCCGCCCTGGCTGGCCAGGTCGAACTGGTGGCTGTTGAGCTCGGCGCGCACGCGCCCCGGATGCGGCGACAGCAGCAAGATACGGCTGCCCACCACCAGCGCCTCTTCGATCGAGTGCGTGACAAACAGCAGCGTGAAGGCGGCGTCGTGCCACAGCGTCAGCAACTCCTCCTGCATGCGCCGGCGCGTGAGCGCGTCCAGCGCGGCGAAGGGCTCGTCCATCAGCAGCACCTTGGGGCGCATCGCCAGCGCGCGGGCAATCGCCACGCGCTGCTTCATGCCGCCCGACAGGGTATGTGGATAGGCATCGGCAAAGTTGGCCAGCCCCACCTTGTCGAGGAAATGCAGCGCGCATTCGGACGCCTCGCGGCGCGACATGCCGCGCGACTGCATGAGCGGGAACATCACGTTCTGCCGCACCGTCTTCCAGGGCGGCAACTGGTCGAACTCCTGGAACACCACGATGCGGTCGGGGCCGGGCGCACTGACGGGCGCACCCTCGATCCGGATCTCGCCCTCGCACGGCGCAACGAAGCCCGCCACGGCCTTGAGCAAGGTCGACTTGCCGCAGCCCGACGGGCCGAGCAGCACAAAGCGATCGGCTGCATGGACATCGAAGCTCACCTGATGGGTGGCGCGCACCACGCGCTCGGGAGTGCGGTATTCCAGCGAGACGCCGTCGACCTGCAACAGCGGCGCGGGGGCGGCGCGCGCGGAAACCACGCGTAGCGGGGAAGGTTGCGCGGTCATGTCAGCTACCCTGCGCGGTGACCGGATCCTGGAAGAAATAATCCTGCCAGGATTTCGGCTGGTTGCGGATGGCGCCCACCCGGTGCATGAACTCGGCCAGCGCAAAGGTGTTCTGCGGCGCGACCTTGAACTGCACCTGCGGGTTCTTCAGGATCTTGACCAGCAGCGCGCGATCGATCTTGGCCTTGTTGACGCGGATATAGAGGTCGGCGGCGGCTTCCGGGTTGGCGGTGGCGAACCTGGCCGCCTCGGCCAGCGCATCGACAAAGGCGCGATAGGTCTTGGGATTGTCGTTGCGGAATTTCTCGGTGGCATAGAGCACGGTGGCCGAGCTGGGGCCGCCCAGCACGTCATACGAATTCAGCACGATGCGCGCATTGGGATTGCCGGCCAGCTCCTGCTCCTGGAACGGCGGGTTGCCGAAATGGCCGCTGATCTCGGTACCGCCGGCGATGATGGCCGCGGCCGCATCGGGATGCGGCACCGCCACCGTCCACTTGTCCAGCCGGTTGAACTCCTTGTCGCCCCATTGCTTGGCCGCAGCCAGCTGCAGCACGCGCGACTGCACCGATACCGATACCGCGGGCAGCGCGATGCGGTCCTTGTCGGTGAAGTCGGCGATGGTCTTTACCTTGGGATTATTGCTGACCAGGTAGTAAGGGAAGTTGCCCAGCGATGCCACACCCTTCACGTTCTGCTTGCCGTGCGTGCGGTCCCACACCGTCAGCAAGGGGCCCACGCCCGCGCCGGCGATATCGATGGCGCCGGACAGCAGCGCATCGTTGACGGCGGCGCCACCTGACAGTTGAGTCCATTCCACCTTGACGTCCACGCCCTGCTGCTTGCCTTGCTTCTCGATCAGTTGCTGGTCGCGCGCCACGTTGAGCAGCAGGTAGACCACGCCGAACTGCTCGGCGATGCGGATCTTCCCTTCCGCGCGGGCCGCGCCCGTGGCCGCCATGCCAGCGGCAAGCGTTAGCGCGACGACGCCACGCGGCCAGCGGGCGGAGAAAAAACGGGAACGTAGCAGGGACATGCGGGACTCCGGTGGATATTGCGGATGCGGTGGATACCGTGGATACAGTGAATTCGGCAGAGCGCGGGAGACGGGCCGGGCCCGCCCTGCAGTGTGCGATGCGTGCCGCTCAGACGGGCAGATCGCCTTCGATGGTCGTGCGGTACATCACGCGGCGCATGGCCTGCGGGCAGCCTGCTGCCAGATGCAACAGCGAGCGGTTGTCCCAGAACACCAGGTCGTGCTCCTGCCAGGCGTGGCGGTAGATATGCTCGGGCTTGACGCTATGCGCGAACAGCTGCGCCAGCAGGTCGCGGCTTTCGTCTTCAGGCAGCCCGGCGATGCGCGTAGTGAAATGCTCGCTGACGAACAGCGCGCGCCGCCCGGTCTCAGGGTGCGTGCGCACCACCGGCTGCAGCACCGGGGCCACCTGCGCGATCTGCTCGGGCGTCAGGTTGGGACGCCACGGGCTGCGCTGTTGCAGCTCGGCGTATTTGGCCAGGTAGGTGTGCTCTGCTTTCAGCCCGTCCACCTTCGCCTTGAGATGCGCGGGCAGCGTTTCCCAGGCCAGGTGCATGTTGGCGAACAACGTGTCGCCGCCTTCGGCCGGCAACGCCTGGGCGTGCAGCAGCGAGCCCAGGCTGGGTTTTTCCTTGTACGAGAGATCGGAATGCCAGAAATGCCCGGCATCGCCCAGCCCGATCGGCTTGCCGTCCTCGAGCACGTTGGAGACGATCAGGATCTCGGGGTGATTGGCAAGCTGGAACTGGTGCAGCACATGGATTTGCAGCGGGCCAAAGCGGCGGCTGAACGCGATCTGCTGCGCGGGCGTGATGCGCTGGCCACGGAAGACCACCACGTGGTAGTCGAGATGCGCGCGGTGGATGCGGGCGAAGTCTTCCGCGGACAGCGGCTCGGCGAGGTCCAGGCCAACGATCTCGGCGCCCAGCGGCGCATCGAAGGGACGGATCTCGAACCGGGCGCTGCCGGGGAATGCGCCGGGTGCAGCGGGTGCGGCGGGTGCGGCGGGTGCGGTGGCACGGGAAGTTGAGGCCGGGTGGGTTCCAATCGTCATGACAGGCTCTTAAGCGGGGGACCGAAAGTGCGTAGCGGAACGCGCGCGGCACCGCGCCTGGCTGCACAAGGCAATAGCCAGGCCCGCACCGCTTGTTCAAGCTTTGCACTGTAGTGAACCCGGACTGGAGCGGTCAACGAATGTAATCGCCGCCGCTTATTCGCTTATCGCATATGGGCGTCCCGCGTGATTGCAGCGTAGTCTCAACGCGCCGGTGCGCCGCAGCCGCGGCGGCAAGGCACGTTCGCCGTATCGGGCCGCGCGTCCGCGACGAAGCCATCGCGATTCGGCATGCGCACCTGCGGCAACGTGCGCGCGTCCAGCACGGCATCCGCCGGCACGATGCCGTTCAGGTGCAGCAGATACGCGGTGACCGCATAAACCTCATCCGCCTTGAGGCTCTGCGGCGCGTTGTATGGCATGGCCCGGTTGATGAAATCGAACACTGTCGTCGCATACGGCCAGAAGCTGCCGATGGTCTTCAACGGCGGCTTGCCATTCACGCCGCCGCCTTTCAGGCTGCCATGCCCGCCGACCAGCGCATCGGCCGGCTTCCCTTCGCCTTTCAAGCCGTGGCACGCGGCGCACTGGTTCTCGTAGACCTGCTTGCCAAGTGTCACGCTGCCGCTGCCTGGCGGCAGCCCGGCGCCATCCGGCGTGACATCGATGTTCCAGGCGGCGAGATCGCGCTCGCTGGCCAGCAAGCCAATGCCGTAGGTTTGCGCCTGTGCCTGCGCGCAGACCGCGGCCATCGCCAGCACAGCGGCGGCAACGTGGGTACGGTGGGATTCAAGCGCGCGCATTGGCAATGCTCCCGTCGGCGCTGACGCGCCAGGCTTGTATGGCGTTGTAGTGGTAGGTGGACTCATAGCCGCGCGCGGCCACCAGCTGGTCCGGCAAGGGCTGCACATTGCCCGCCTCGTCGATGGCGCGGCTTTGCAGCACGGCAGGGCCGCCCTCCCAGCGCCATGGCAGGCGAAAGCGCGTGAGCGCGCGGTCCAGCACGGGATCCTGCAACTGCGCCTCGCGCCAGTTGCGCCCGCCGTCCACCGACACTTCCACTCGCCGGATGCGGCCGTAGCCGGACCAGGCAAGGCCGGAGATTTCATAAAAACCTCTGTCGCGCAACCGGTGGTCCGGCGCGGGAAAGGTGATCACGGACTTCACATCCATCATGAAGGTGAACTGGCGCGCGCTGCCGTCCGGCAATGAGTCCGTGTACTTGGATGTCTCCTCGCGCGTCATGAAGGGCGCGCGGCCGAGCTTGAGCCGGCGCAGCCATTTGATGCTCATGTTGCCTTCGAAGCCCGGCAGGAACAGCCGCAGCGGGTAGCCGTGCTCGGGCCGCAGCATCTCGCCGTTCTGCGCGTAGACCAGCAGCGCGTCTTCCATCGCCTTGGCCATCGGCACGCTGCGCGTCATGGTGGCGGAGTCGGCGCCCTCGGCCAGCAGCCAGGCGGCCTCCGGGCGCACGCCCACTTCTTCCAGCACGACGGAGAGCGGCACGCCCGTCCATTCGCAGCATGACAGCAAGCCGTGGCTGATCTGCACGGAAGTGGCGCTGGGCGCGCGCCATTCGCGCCCGGTATTGCCCGAGCACTCCAGGAAATGGATGCGCGAAACCGATGGCAACCGCACCAGGTCGTCCATGGTGAAGATGCGCGGGCGGTCCACCAGGCCATGCACGGCAAGGCGGTGCTGCGCCGGATCAATCTGTGGGATGCCGGCGTGGTGGCGCTCGAACACCAGGCCCGTGGGCGTGATGATGCCGCGCAGGTCCTGCAGCGGCGTCATGGAGGAGTTCGCGCCGGGCATCGGCGCGGGGCCGCGGTTGCGCCGGATCACGTTCTTCTCGAATGCGGAGGGCTGGCCGTAGGCGTGCCACAGCACCGGCTCGCCCGGGGCCCGCGTCCATGGCGGCACCGTCAGCGTTTGCGCGCGCGCGGGCACGGCGCCCAGCGCCGCCGCAGCGCCCAGGCTCGCGCCCATGCCTGCCCCCTGATGCAGGAAGCGGCGCCGCCCGGCCTGCGGCAGCTTGCCTTTGTCGTCCTTGTTCGTCATTGCCTCACGCCTTGCCTTGTCCACTGCACACAAAGGGCGAACTATAGGACCGGCTCAGGAACGGAGGAACGAAGGAAAACGCATGCCGATATGATTTGCGCCCGCTGATTGACACCCGCTGATTGACACCCGCCTTGCCGGCTCAGTCCGGGCGCAGCGCTGCCGGGCCGGCGTGGCGCCGCAGGAACGCGACGACACGCGCCACCACGTCCGCATCCTTCAGGATGCGCCGGTGCCCGAGCCCCGCCGCCGGCACGAGTTCCGCCTGCGGCCAGGCGCGCGCCAGCGCGACGGATTCCGCATAAGGCATCTCGGCGTCGCTGGGGTCGTGCAGCAGCAGCGCCGGGTGGCGCAGGCCCGGCGCCAGCCGCGCCAGGTCCATCACCGTGGCCGGCTGCCCGAGATATAGCTCAAACCGCTCGCGCAGCAGCGGCCGCAGATCCTCGGGCAACCCCGCCGCGTGCGCCACATAGGCGAGCACGCGCACCAGCGACGACGGGCCGGCCAGATGCACGCTCGCACGCACGTCGAGCCCATGCGCAAAGGCATAAAGCGCCGCGGCCGAGCCCGCCGAATGCCCGATCGCCACGTCGAACGGGCCCAGCGCCAGCGCCACGCTGCCGATGGCGCGCCCGCATGCCACCACGTCGGAGCGCGTACCGGGCGAATCCCCATGCGCCGGCGCGTCGAAGGCACAGACGTCGAAGCCCGCCGCCGTCAGGGCCGGCACCCATGCCCCCCAGTGACTGGCGCGGCTTTCCCAGCCATGCACCAGCAGCACGCGCGGCGCCGGTGCCGTGCCCCGCGCAGCCGGCCAGGTCCAAGCGGCAAGCTCCACGCCCTCGTGCGCGACGCGCTGCGCTCGGCCGCTTTCCAGCCACTGGCGCTCGCCCTCGGCAAGCGGGAAGCGGCGCGGTTCGATGAACGCCTTGAGCGCCTGCGCCACACCGGCGGGCAATGGCGCTCCGGATGCGGCTACGTCGGTCTGTTCCATACGGGATCTCCTCGATATCGTGTGTCGTGTTCAACCCGGCTCAAAGCGCTTCGAGCACGGTGGCAATGCCTTGCCCGCCGCCAATACACTGCGTGGCCAGCGCATAGCGTCCCTGCTCACGCGCCAGCAGGGACGCCGCCTTGCCGGTGATGCGCGCGCCGGTGGCGCCCAGCGGGTGGCCCAGCGCCATGGCGCCGCCATCCAGGTTGACCGTGCCGGGGTCCAGGTCCAGTTCGCGGATGCAGGCCAACGCCTGCGAGGCAAAGGCTTCGTTGATCTCGACCACGTCGAGTTGCCGCACCGACAGCGCGGCACGCGCCAGCACCTTGCGCGTGGCGTGCACCGGGCCCATGCCCATCTCGGCCGGATCGCAGCCGATGGTGGCCATGGCGCGGATGCGCGCCAGCGGCTGCAAGCGGTGGCGCGCAACGAAGGCTTCGGTGGCGACCAGCACCACCGCTGCGCCATCGGTCAGCGGCGAGGCGGTGCCGGCCGTGACCACGCCCTCGGGGCCAAAGGCCGGACGCAACGCCGCCAGCGCTTCCAGCGAGGTTTGCGGGCGGATACAGCCGTCGGCGTCGATGCGCTCGCCATCGCCGCGCACCACCGGCACGATCTCGCCGGCCAGCCTGCCCTGCGCGCGCGCCTCGGCGGCCTTGTGGTGCGACGCCAGCGCCATCCGTTCCTGGTCCTGGCGCGACACGTGATAGCGGCGCGCCACGTTCTCGGCGGTCTGCCCCATGCTGATATAGGCATCGGGGTAGTCGCGCAGCAGGTCGGGACTGGGCGAGGCATTGAAACCACCTTGCGGCACCATGCTCATCGACTCCACCCCCACGCACAGGTAAGCCTCGCCGATGCCGGCCTCGATCTGCGCGGCGGCCATATGGATGGCGGACATGGACGAGCCGCAAAAGCGGTTGATCGTCATGCCCCCCACCTGCTGCGGCAAGCCGGCCAGGAAGCCGACGATGCGCGCCAGGTTGGATCCCTGCGGCCCTTCCGGATAGGCGCAGCCGAGAATCACATCCTCCAGCCCAGCAGGATCGAAGTCGGCGCGCTGCAGCAGCCCGCGCACGGCCTGGGCCGCCAGGGTGTCGGGCCGGACCTGGGCAAGGGCACCCTTGGCGGCGAAATGGAAGGGGGTACGGGCGTAGGCGGCAATGAGAGCTTGCATGACTGGGACTCCGTCTGGTTCAAGATGCGCGCGGGCGCTTGCGATGCCGTTGCGTTACCGCAACCTACCAACCATATGGTAGGGTAACGGTGCCAAAAAAAGGCACGCTTGCGGGCGTGCCTCGTTGCTTCAACATGCATCAGAGCGACAGCGCTTGCCTGGCGAAGGCGACCGCCTGATCGAAATCCTCCACCCGCCCGGTCATGCGCGCGGACAGCAATGCACCCTGGCAAGCCGCGAACAGCGCGGCGGCCGCCGGGCCGGCCTGCCGGCCCAGGCCCATCTCGCGCAGCACCCCTTCCAGCCAGTCAACCTGCGCGGCGCGCAAGCCGCGCACGGCTTGGCGCAGGGTCTCGTCGATGCAGTCCCAGCCGGGCGCCAGCGCGCCGGCGGGGCATACGCCGCTGCCCGCGTGCAGCGCCTCGCGGAACATCCGGCAATACGCCGCCACCTTCTGCGCGGGCCGGCCAGGCAAGGCTTCGGACCAGGCCCGGAACGCCGCCGTGGATTCCTGCAGGACTTCCACGCCGAGCGCTTCCTTGGTCGGGAAATGATGATAGAGGCTGGCCTTGCGGATGCCGACCTGGTCGGCGATGTCCTGGAAACTGAAGCCAAGGTAGGAGCGCGTCTGGATCAGGTCGCGCGCCACGCGCAGCACATGGGCGCGCGTGGTGTCCGTGGTGTGCGTGGTATTGGATCGGGCCGTTGCGGTGGGCATGGGTTCGGCTGGTACTGCGGCTAGGCTTATATCCTACCTACTATAAGGTAGGCTTTGGCCACCGTCAACCTGGTCCGCCAGCCAGTTGACGGCAGCCCCACCCCCGGCTTATGCAGGCAACCCATAACCAAAGCCAAAAACATTCGTTCTGTCGCGCCAAAGGCACCGCGTATCTTGAGAGCCGTTGATGACTTTCACTGCTCCGATAGGAAACCAGCCAAGATGGCAATCACGCGACGAACCCTCCTCAAACGCTTTGCCGTGTCCGGCCTGGGTGCCGCCGCATCCGCCAGCCCGCTGAGCGCATTCAGTGCCAACGGTGGCGCCAGGCCCGACGTGATCCGCATTGGCGTGGCGCAGCCGGCCACCGGCACGCCGCCCACTTTCGCGGGCAGCTCCATGGCCATCGCGCATGCGCGCGGCTGGCTGGAAGAAGCGTTCAAGCCGTCAGGCACGCGCATCGAATGGCTGTTCTTCAAGGGCGCGGGGCCAGCCGTGAACGAAGCCATCAGCACCAACCAGCTCGATTTTGCGATGCAGGGCGACCTGCCCGCCATCGTGGCGCGCGCCGCCGGCCTCAAGACGCGGCTGGTGCTGGCCACGGGCGTGCGCACCAATATCTACATCGGCGTGCCACCCGACTCCCCGCTCAAGACGGTGGCGGACCTGCGCGGCAAGCGCGTGTCGCTGTTCAAGGGCACCAATATGCATCTGCCGGCATTGCGCCTGCTTGAGGCCAACGGCCTGGCCGAGAAGGACCTGCGGTTGCTGAACCTGGACACCGCCGGCTACCTGGCCGCGCTCACCACACGGGATATCGACGGCGCCATCGGCGCCATGGATATCCTGCGCCTGCGCGACAAGGGCGCGGTGCGCATCCTGTACTCGAGCAAGAACCAGTCGCCGATCTACACGCGCCAGAGCCATGTGCTGGTGACCGACGCGTTCGCCAGCAAGTACCCCGAAGCCACCCAGCAACTGGTCAAGACCGCGGTGCAGGCCGCACGCTGGGCCTCTGACGAAAAAAACCGCGAAGACGTGCTGCGTACGTGGGCGCGCGCCGGCACGCCCTACGAGCACTGGAAAGAAGACTACGAAGGCGAACCGCTGCGCGTGCGGCTGAACCCGAACTTTGACCCCTTCCTGGTGAGCCGCTACAAGGACGCCACCGAGCAGGCGTACCGCCTGCGGCTCTCACGCGCGAAGTTCGACGTGGACCAGTGGATCGACCCGAGCTTCCTGAAGGCCGCGCTGAACGACCTGAGCCTGCAGAGCTATTGGCCGGTCTACCAGCCCAACGGCAAGATCCTCGGAGCCTGACGCGATGGCAGCCAACGAGACCCTGGCGCTGCCGGCCGTGGCGGGCAGCGCCCCCACACAAGGCGGCAAGCGGCTGCGCGGCTGGCGGCCCACCCGGCAGCATGCCGCGTGGCTGCTGGCCTGGCCGGTGCCGCTGACGCTGCTGCTGGTCTGGTACGTGGCGGCGCGCTTCGCGTGGATTCCGCCGCAGGTGCTGCCCGCCCCCGACACCGTCTGGCACACGCTTACCGAGCTGTACCAAAGCGGCGAGCTGCAGGCCAACCTGGCCGTCAGCGCATTGCGCGTGGCCGGCGGCTTTGCGCTGGGCCTGGCCGGCGGGCTGGCGCTGGGCGTGGCGATGGGCCTGTCGCCCAGCTTCCGCGATTACGTCTATCCCACCTTCAAAGCCTTCAGCCAGGTGCCCGTGCTGGGCTGGCTGCCGCTGCTGATGCTGCTGGTCGGCATTGACGAAGCGCTCAAGATCATCTTGATCGCCAAGGCCTCGCTGGTACCGATCGCGCTCAATACCTACAAGGGCATCCAGAACGTGCCCACGCGCTATATCGAGGTGGCGCGGGTGCTGCGTTTCACGCGCTGGCAACTGCTGTCGCGGGTGGTGTTTCCCGCCGCCGCCGCGCCGATCTGGAGCGGCATCCGCTACGGCCTGACGCACGCGTGGCTGGCGCTGGTGGTGGTGGAGCTGCTGGCCTCCTCCGAAGGGCTGGGCTACATGATCGTGTACGGCCGGCAGCTGTTCCAGCTCGACATGGTGATTGCCGCGGTGATCGTGGTGGGCGCGGTGGGATTCGCGCTGGACAAGGTGCTGGCACTGGCCGAGCGCGCGGTATTGCGCTGGCGCAAGCCGGGGCTCTGAGTTGCGGCGCAAGACAACAGCAAAGGAAAACAACATGGCCGATGCCTCCTCGACGCTGGTCGCGAAATCCGGCAACCCGCGTTCCCTGCGTATCCCGCGCGCGTTGCGCGGCTGGGTCCTTCCTATTGGCCTGATCGTCCTGTGGTGGGCCGCGGTGCGTTTTGGCTGGAGCACTTCGCCGCTGCTGGTGCCGGTGTCCAAGGTCTGGGCCACGGCGGTGGACCAGGTGCGCAGCGGCGCGCTCTTTGTCGCGCTGTCGGCCAGCCTGTGGCGCGACGTTGCCGGCTTCGCGCTGGGTGCCAGCGTGGGCCTGTTGTTCGGCACCGCGCTGGGGCTGTCGCGGCTGTTCGAGCAACTGGTGGGACCGACGTTCCACACCATCAAGCAGATCTCGCTGTTCGCCTGGATCCCGCTGATCTCGGTCTGGTTCGGGCTGGGCGATACCGCCAAGGTGGTGTTCCTGTCGCTCGCGGCCTTCTTCCCCGTGGTGCTCAACACCTTCGAAGGGATCCGCGCCGTGCCCGCCGATCTGCTGGAAGTGGCCAACGTGCTGAAGTATTCGCGCCGGCAGGTGCTGCTGCGCGTGGCGCTGCCGTCGGCCTCGCCGTCGATCTTCGCTGGCATCCACCTGGCCCTGATCTACGCCTGGCTGGCCACGCTSGGCGCSGAGTACATGCTGGTGTCCGGCAAGGGCATCGGCAACACCCTGACCGATGGCCGCGAGAATTTCTGGATGGACCTGGTGATCTTCGGCGTGATCGTGGTCGGGCTGGTCGGCTTTACGCTGAACTGGATCGCCAGCCGCATCGAGCGCCGCCTGCTAGCGTGGCGCGGGCGCTCGGTCGCCGCCTTCTGATCCTGAACCCATTGCTTCTGAACCCATCCCGGAGACCTGTCATGGCCCGAGCCGGCACGCTCGATATCGCGCACCTGCGCAAGCAATATGAAGTCAAGGGCGAGCCCCTGCCCGTCCTCGAAGACATCACGCTGTCCATCGCGCCCGGCGAGTTCGTCAGCATCGTCGGTGCCAGCGGTTGCGGCAAATCGACCTTGCTGCGGCTGGTGGTGGGGCTGGAGGAGGACTACAAGGGCGAGATCCTGCTCGACGGCAAGCGCGTGGTGGGCACCAGCCTGGACCGGGGCATCGTGTTCCAGGAGCACCGGCTGTTCCCGTGGCTGACGGTGGAGCAGAACATCCGCATGGCGCTGCTCAATGCCAACCTGACCGAGACCGAGAAGCGCCGCACGGTGCGCGAGCATATCGTTCTGGTGGGGCTGGCCGGCTTCGAGACCGCGTTTCCCCACCAGCTATCGGGTGGCATGTCCCAGCGCGTGGCCATTGCCCGCGCGCTGGTCACGCGCCCGGAGATCCTGCTGCTCGACGAGCCCTTCGGCGCGCTCGACGCCCTGACCCGCGCTTACCTGCAGCAGGAACTGCACCGCATCTGGCAGGCCGAGGGCATCACCATGATCCTGGTCACCCACGATGTCGAAGAAGCCATCTACCTGGGCGATCGCGTGGTGGTGATGGAGCCGCGCCCCGGGCGCATCCGGCGCATCCTGCCCGTGCCGCTGGCCCATCCGCGCGACCGCGCCGCGCTGGGCTTTGCGCGCGTCAAGGACGACGTGCTGCAGGAATTCACCCGGCGCCTGGCCGATCTCGCGGAGGCGCCCATCAAGCGCGAACCCGATCCCGAATACACCGACCGGCTGCCGCCCAACATCCAGTTCGCGATCTGAATCGCGCCCCTCGCCCACAGGAGAAGCCCAAATGACCCAGCAGCAATCCGCAGCACAAGTCACGCTAGACATCCACCCGGTAGCCGGGCGCATCGGCGCCGAGATCCGCGGCGTCAAGCTGGCGCCGGACCTCGATGCCACCACCTTCGGCGCCGTGCGCGCCGCGCTGCTGCGCCACAAGGTGCTGTTCTTCCGCGACCAGGATCACCTGGACGACAAAGCACAGGAGGGCTTTGCCAGCCTGTTCGGCAAGCCTGTGCCCCACCCCACCGTGCCCTCCCGCGACGGCACGCGGTTCCTGCTCGAGCTCGATTCCGAGCACGGCGGCCGTGCCAACTCCTGGCATACCGATGTGACCTTCGACCTGGCCTACCCGCAGGTGTCCGTGCTGCGCGGCGTGGTCATTCCCGCCGCCGGCGGCGACACCGTATGGGCCAATACGGCTGCGGCCTACCAGGATCTGCCCGAGGCGCTGCGCGAACTGGCCGACCGCCTGTGGGCGCTGCACACCAACGACTACGATTACGCCGCCACCCGCAACACGGTCAGCACCGAAGCCATCAAGCGCTACCGCGAGGTCTTCACCGCCGCCATTTACGAGACCGAGCATCCGGTGGTGCGCGTGCACCCGGAAACCGGCGAGCGCACGCTGGTGCTGGGGCACTTCGTGAAGAAGCTGCTTGGCTACTCGTCCTCCGACTCGCAGCATCTGGTCTCCGTACTGCAGGACCACGTCCATCGCCTTGAGAACACGGTGCGCTGGCGCTGGCGCGCCAACGACGTGGCGATCTGGGACAACCGCGCCACCCAGCACTACGCCATCAACGACTACGGCGATGCGAAACGCGTGGTGCGCCGCGTCACCATCGCGGGCGATGTGCCCGTCAGCGTGGACGGACGCCGCAGCGTATCGGTGAAGTCCGCCGCGCCCAAGCAAGCCGAGCCGGCCAACCACGCGGCGCCGGCGCGCGCCGCCGCATAAGGAAGCCACAGATGAGCCAACCCGCGCATCAGCGCCAGCTCAAGCTCGGCGCCTTCCTGCAAGCCACCGGCCACCATGTGGCCGGCTGGCGCCACCCCGGCGCACAGGCCGACGCCGGGCAAAATCTTGCGCACTACGTGCGGCTGGCGCAAAGCGCCGAGGCCGCGCAGTTCGATACGATCTTTCTCGCCGATGGCGTCGCAATCCGCGCGCTTGACGACGCCACCCTGCCCCGCACCGCGCGCGCAGCCAGCTTCGAGCCGCTGACGCTGCTCTCGGCACTGGCCGCGGTGACCGAGCGCATCGGCCTGGTGGCCACCGTCTCCACCACCTACAACGAGCCCTTCCACGTCGCACGCAAGTTCGCCTCGCTCGATCACCTCAGCGGCGGCCGCGCCGGCTGGAATGTGGTGACGTCGTGGTCCGACGCCGAGGCGCGCAACTTCAACCTGGACAAGCACCCCGAGCACGCCGACCGCTACGCGCGCGCCGAGGAATTCGTGGATGTGGTGACAGGGCTTTGGGACACCTGGGAAGACGACGCCTTCCTCTACGACAAGGAAAGCGGCCTGCATTTCGCGGCTGACAAGCTGCACGCACTGGATCACCACGGCAAGCATTTCCAGGTACGCGGGCCGCTCAACGTGTCACGCCCGCCGCAGGGCCATCCGGTCATCGTGCAGGCGGGCTCGTCCGAGGCCGGACAGGAATTGGCGGCGCGCACGGCGGAGGTCATCTTTACCGCGCAGCAGTCGCTGGAAGACGCCCAGGCCTTCTACCAGAGCCTGAAAGGCCGGCTGGCGCGCTATGGCCGCACGCCCGACCAGCTCAAGATCATGCCGGGCGTGTTCCCCGTGATCGGACGCAGCGAGGCCGAAGCGAAGGAGAAATTCGAGTCACTGCAAAGCCTGATCCATCCGGCCGTGGGGCTGGCCCTGCTGTCGCAGAACCTCGGCGGCGTGGATCTGTCCGGCTACCCGCTCGACGGGCCGCTGCCCCACGACCTGCCCGAGCCCAACGGCGCCAAGAGCCGTTTCCAGCTAGTGACCGGGCTAGCCCGGCGCGAGGCACTGACCATTCGCCAGCTCTACCTGCGCGTGGCTACCGCGCGTGGGCACTGGTCCATTCATGGCACCGCCGAGAGCATCGCCGATCAGTTGCAGGCGTGGTTCGAAGGCGGCGCCGCCGACGGCTTCAACATCATGCCGCCATGGCTGCCGGGCGGGCTCGACGACTTCATCGAACTGGTACTGCCGGAACTGCGCCGGCGCGGGCTGTTTCGCGAGCGCTACGAGGGCAACACCTTGCGCGAGCACCTGGGCCTGGCGCGCCCGGCGCATCCACGCGCGTTCGGCGGCGCGCGGCAGGTGGCCTGACGGGCCAGGCTGGCCAGACAACGAAGCCAGAAACGACAAAGGCGGCCCGAAGGCCGCCTTTGTCGTCAGCATTGAGGCTTAACGCTCAATGCACCATCATATTGGCGTTCATGTTATGCATGATCCACAGCGAGCCCGCTACCACGATCAGCAGGATCAGCGCGGTGAAGGCCAGGGCCATCACGTTCCAGCGCTGCTCCGACGAGCTGTCCAGGTGCAGGAAGTAGATCAGGTGCACGACGATCTGCACGACCGCCAGGCCCAGGATCACGGCCAGCGTGGTCGAGGCTTCCAGCGTGCCGCCCATCACCAGCTTGAACGGGATGACGGTCAGGATCACCGCCAGCACGAAGCCGATCACATACGACTTGACGCTGCCATGGCTGGCGCCTGCGGACGTGGTGCCGTGCGCGTCGTGAGCGCCGGCGGCAGAGACGTTGCTATGTTCCATTACATCGCTCCCATCAGGTAGACCACGGTGAACACGCCGATCCAGACGATGTCCAGAAAGTGCCAGAACAAGGCGAAGCAAGCCAGGCGCTTGGTCATGGTCGGGGTCAGGCCCTTGCGGGAGATCTGCCACATCAGCACGGCCATCCACAGCAGGCCGCTCGCCACGTGCAGCCCGTGGGTGCCGACCAGCGTGAAGAACGACGACAGGAAAGCGCTGCGCTCGGGGCCTGCGCCCTCGGCGATCATGTGATGGAACTCGTTGATTTCCATGCCGATGAACGCCACGCCCAGCAAGAACGTGATGCCGAGCCAGAACTGCAGGCGGGCACGCTGGCCGTTATGCAGCGAGATCATCGCCATGCCCGAGGTCAAGCTGCTGAACAACAGCAGGAAGGTCTCGACCAGGACGTAGTTCAGCTCGAACAACTCCTTGCCCGACGGGCCGCCTGCCACTTCGCCGCGCAACACCGCGAACGCGGCGAACAACCCGGCGAAGATGATGCAGTCGCTCATCAGGTACACCCAGAAACCAAACACCGTGTTGGCGCTGGTGTCGTGATGGGCGTGATCGTGCGAATGATCGTGCGAGTGGGCATGCGCCTCGGCGGCGCCATGCGCGGGATAACGCTGTAGGACTTCAGTCGTCATGGTTCAGGCCTGTGACGCAATGCGCTGGAAATGGCTCGTTTCGACCGCCTGGACTTCGTGCGCGGGCACGTAGTAGTCGATGTGGTCGTCGTTGCTGCGGAAGATAAAGCTGACGATCATGCCAACCAGGCCTACCGCCGCCAGCCACCAGATATGCCAGGTCAGGGCAAAGCCCAGCGCCAGGCTGAAGGCACCGATGTAGAAGCCGGCGCCGGTGTTCTTCGGCATGTGGATCTGCTCGTAGTGCGCTTGTTGCTGCGGCACTTCGCCACGCGCCTTCATGTCGGCGAACGCGTCCAGGTCACGCACCACCGGGGTGTGCGCGAAGTTGTAGAACGGCGGCGGCGACGAAGTTGCCCACTCCAGCGTACGGCCACCCCAGGGGTCGCCGGTCACGTCGAGGAGTTCCTTGCGGCGGCGCACGCTGACCACGATCTGCAGGATCTGGAACAGGATGCCCAGGCCGACAAACGCGGCGCCGAGCACGGCCACATACAGGTACGGGTTCCACGCCGGATTGTCGGTGTGGTTCAGGCGACGGGTCATGCCCATGAAGCCCAGCGCGTACAGCGGCATGAAGGCCAGGTAGAAACCGATGATCCAGCACCAGAACGCGTACTTGCCCAGGCGCTCGTCGAGCTTGAAGCCGAAGGCCTTCGGGAACCAGTAGGTAATGCCGGCAATGTAGCCGAACAGCACGCCACCGATGATCACGTTGTGGAAGTGGGCGATCAGGAACAGGCTGTTGTGCAGCACGAAGTCAGCCGCAGGCACTGCCATCAGCACGCCGGTCATGCCGCCGATCACGAAGGTGACCATGAAGCCCAGCGTCCACAGCACGGGCGTGGTCATCTGCACGCGGCCGCGGTACATCGTGAACAGCCAGTTGAAGATCTTCACCCCGGTCGGGATGGAAATGATCATCGTGGTGATGCCGAAGAACGCGTTCACGTTGGCGCCGGAGCCCATCGTGAAGAAGTGGTGCAGCCAGACCAGGAACGACAGCACCATGATGGCGCAGGTCGCGTAGACCATGCCCTTGTAGCCGAACAGCTTCTTGCCGGAGAACGTCGAGATGATTTCCGAGAAGATGCCGAATGCCGGCAGGATCAGGATGTACACCTCGGGGTGGCCCCAGATCCAGATCAGGTTCACGTACATCATGGCGTTGCCGCCCATTTCGTTCGTGAAGAAGTGCATGCCCAGGTAGCGGTCAAGGCCCAGCAGGCCCAGCGTGACGGTCAGCACCGGGAAAGCGGCGATGATCAGCACGTTGGTGYACAGCGCGGTCCAGGTGAACACCGGCATGCGCATCAGGGTCATGCCCGGGGCGCGCATCCTGAGAATGGTCACCAGGAAGTTGACGCCGGTCAGCAAGGTGCCCAGGCCCGAGATCTGCAAGCTCCAGAGGTAATAATCCACCCCCACGCCAGGGCTGTACGCAATGCCGGACAGCGGCGGATAGGCCAGCCAGCCGGTGCGCGCGAACTCGCCGACGCCCAGCGAGACGTTGACCAGCATCGCGCCGGCAACAAACAGCCAGAAGCTCAGCGTGTTGAGAAACGGGAAGGCCACGTCGCGCGCGCCGATCTGCAGCGGCACGACCAGGTTCATCAGGCCAGTCATCAGCGGCATCGCCACGAAGAAGATCATGATCACGCCGTGGGCGGTGAAGATCTGGTCGTAGTGCTCAGGCGGCAGGATGCCCGGCGAGCCGTTGGTGGACAGCGCCAGCTGGGTACGCATCATGATGGCGTCGGCAAAGCCGCGCAGCAGCATGATCAGCGCAACCACGGAATACATGATGCCGATCTTCTTGTGGTCGACCGAGGTGAACCAGTCGTTCCACAGCCATTTCCACTTGCCGAAATAGGTGATCAGCGCGCATAGCGCCACGCCACCCAGCGCCACCATCGTCAACGTGCCCATGATGATGGGCTCGTGGAACGGGATGGCATCCAAACTCAATTTGCCAAACATCTCTACTCCTAGGAATTCGAGCCCGGCGCCGGCGTAGCGGGCGCGGCCATGGACACCTGGCTCACGCCAAGGGTGTTGCGCGAGGTGCAGACGGGACCAAACGAGGTGCCGTTGCCGGCGATAGCGCCACCGGCGCCGTCCATGTACTTGTGCAGGATGCCGTGGTACAGCTGCGGATCGACCTTGGCGTACAGCGCCACGGGATTCGCCTCGCTGGGCTTGGCCAGCGCGCTGTAGTCAGCCAGGGTCAGCTGGCTCGACGAGGCGCGGACCTGCTTGACCCACGCCTCGAAGTCGAAGTTCGACACCGACTTGGCCTTGAATTTCATGCCCGAGAAGCCGCCGCCGCTGTAGTTGGCCGACATGCCGTCGAACGCGCCGGTCTCGCTGGCGATCAGGTGCAGCTTGGTCTCCATGCCCGCCATGGCGTACACCTGGCTGCCCAGTTGCGGGATGAAGAAGGAATTCATGATCGAATCCGACGTGATCTTGAAGTTCACGGGGGTGTTCACCGGGAACGCGATCTCGTTGACCGTGGCGATGCCCAGGTCCGGATAGATGAACAGCCATTTCCAATTCAGCGCAACCGCCTCGATGGTGATCGGCTTGACGTTGGATTCGATAGGCTTGTAGGGGTCCAGGTCGTGCGAGGACTTCCACGTGATGATGCCCAGCACCAGGATGATCAGGCAGGGAATCAGCCAGACCACGACTTCGATCCCGGTCGAATGGGACCAGTCCGGCTCGTAGCGGGCCGACTTGTTACTGGCGCGGTACTTCCACGCGAAGGTGAAGACCAGCACGATCACCGGCACCACGACGAGCAGCATCAACCAGGTCGCGATCAGGATGATGTTTTTGACGTCGGCGCCAATCTGGCCCTTCGGATCTAGCACGGCCATGTTGCATCCGGCCAGCAAGAGCAGGGCGGCGCAAGGCATTAGCCGCGTCCAACGCGGAAGTTTGGGTATCTTCATGTCACGACTGGTTGAGTTGGCCACGGCAGCGACGGCGCGGCGTGATTCTGCTGCCAGATGCAGGAGCAAGAGGCAGGCTTAAGGCTTGGGGGAAACTGGGTCAGATCCGGGTCAAGCGACCGGTGTGCCGGGGGACGCGCCGATCAGCGGCAGCCTGGCTTGGTCCTTGTGGGACGGATCAAAGTGGGACTGCGGCGGTCCACACAGGAGGACGTCGGCGTGGCGCGGCCCGGCGAGCTTGCCTGGTGGGCAAGCAGGGAATTCGGGTGAGGTTCGCGGTACGTCAGACATCGTGGCCGCGAATCTACCGCATCGCAGCATTGAGGGTAAACCCGTGATCTGGAACACACTGTCCGGAAAATCGGACAATGCAGCTTCTTCTGCCATCTCGCCGGCAACACCCAATTAAGCCGGGACATTTTTGACTGCGGCAAGGTGTCGCAGGGGTGCGCACCCTTGAAAGCAGCTGCACAAACCGCAACGCGCGTGCGGTGGGCAGCGGGGTGGCAATGGGGTGGGAAAGCAGGATGCCACGGACCGCCGAAACGTGCTTGCCACCGCGCGGCGCCCGCCGCGGTTCTATCCAAATGCAATAACCTTCGTTCCCCTCCTCGCGCGATTTCGCAACCATAGGGCCGCATCCCAACCTCAGACCCTTGCTACCGCATCGTCGACTTCGGAGAACATCGCAATGCATCCTTTCCGCCAATGGCTACCCGTCGTCGGCCGCGCCCTGGCCATCGCCGCGCTGTCCTGGTCCGCCGCCGGCCATGCCGCCGACGCGTCGGTCCGCGTGGGCTACCAGAAGGCCGGCCTGCTGGCCGTGCTCAAAGCGCAGGGCTCGCTGGAGAAAAAGCTCGCCCCGCTCGGCGTCAAGGTGGAGTGGAAGGAATTCCCCGCCGGCCCGCAGTTGCTGGAGGCGCTCAATGCCGGCGGCATCGACTTTGGCTACACCGGCGCGCCGCCGGCAGTGTTCGCCCAGGCGGCCCGCGCCAACTTTGTCTACGTGGGCGCAGAGCCCGGCGGCAAGACCAACGAGGCGCTGTTCGTGCTGGAGAAGTCGCCGATCCGCTCGGTGGCCGACCTGCGCGGCAAGCGCATCGCCTTGCAAAAAGGCTCCAGCTCCAACTACCTGCTGGTGCAGTTGCTCAAGAAGCATGGGCTGGCCCTGCAGGATATCCAGCCGATCTACCTGCCGCCCGCCGATGCACGCGCCGCCTTCGAGAGCGGCAACGTGGACGCCTGGGTGGTCTGGGACCCGTACTACGCGCTGGCGCAGAAGGCGCTGAAGGTGCGCACCATCGCCGACTATGAAGGCGTGCCCTCCCCCTTCAACTTCTATGAAGCCGCCAACGGCTTCGTCAAGGCGCAGCCGCAAGTGGTCAATGCCATCCTGGAGCAACTGCGCACGACCGGCCTGTGGGTGGTGAAGAACCCCGGCGAGACTGCCGCCCTGCTCGCGCCTGCCGTGGGCCTGGACGCGCAGGTCGTGGAGACCTGGCTCAAGCGCGTGCCGTACGGCGCCACCCCGGTAACGCCGGAGGTGATCGCCGCCCAGCAGCGGGTGGCCGACCTGTTCCACGAGCAGAAACTGATCCCCACCGCCGTCAAGGTCAAGGACAACGTCTGGCAGGCGAGCTTCCCCCTGGCCAGCCAGTAAAGGGGCCCATGCCCACATCCGGGGGCGGGCCCGCGCAGCCCCGCCCCCGGATGACACACGCGAACCACGGTTGCTACCATGCCCGTTCCTGAGCGTATTCATTCCAACAAGAAGACAACGACATCATGAAAATCGAGACAATTGCTGTTCACGGCGGCTACTCCCCGGACCCCACCACGCGTGCCGTGGCCGTACCGATCTACCAGACCGTTGCGTATGCGTTCGACAACGCGCAGCACGGCGCCGACCTGTTCGACCTCAAGGTGCCCGGCAATATCTACAGCCGCATCATGAACCCCACCAACGACGTGCTGGAGCAGCGGCTGGCCGCGCTCGAGGGCGGCGTGGGCGCGCTGGCGCTGGCGTCCGGCATGGCGGCCATCACCTATGCCATCCAGACCATCGCCGAGGCCGGCGACAACATCATCTCGGCCAGCCAGCTCTACGGCGGCACCTACAACCTGTTCGCGCACACGCTGCCGCTGTCCGGCATCGAGACCCGCTTTGCCGATGGCCGCAATCCGGCCGCCTTCGGCGACCTGGTGGATGCGCGCACCAAGGCGATCTTCGTGGAGTCGGTGGGCAACCCGCTGGGCAACATCGTCGATATCGAAGCGATCGCCAAGGTGGCGCACAGCCACGGCATCCCGCTGATCGTGGACAACACCGTGCCCTCGCCCTACCTGTGCCGTCCGTTCGAGCATGGCGCGGACATCGTCGTGCACTCGCTCACCAAATACCTGGGCGGCCACGGCAACAGCGTGGGCGGCGCCATCGTCGATAGCGGCAAGTTCCCGTGGGCCGAGCACAAGGCGCGCTTCAAGCGCCTGAACGAGCCGGATGTGTCGTACCACGGCGTGGTCTACACCGAAGCGCTCGGCGCCGCCGCCTATATCGGCCGCGCCCGCGTGGTGCCGCTGCGCAATACCGGCGCGGCGCTGTCGCCGTTCAATGCCTTCCTGATCCTGCAAGGCATCGAGACCCTGGCGCTGCGCCTGGACCGCATCACCGAGAACGCGCTGGCTGTCGCGCGCCACCTGAAGGCCAGCCCCAAGGTGGAGTGGGTCAACTTTGCCGGCCTGCCGGAGCACCCGGACCATGCGCTGGTGCAGCGCTACCTGGGCGGGCGCGGCCCCGGCATCCTGTCATTCGGCCTGAAGAGCGGCGGCCGCGAAGCCGGCGCGCGCTTCCTGGACGCGCTGCAACTGTTTACCCGCCTGGTCAACATCGGCGACGCCAAGTCGCTGGCGACCCATCCGGCCTCCACCACGCACCGCCAGCTCGACGCCACCGAGCTGAAGGCCGCCGGTGTCAGCGAAGACATGGTGCGCCTGTCGATCGGCATCGAGCACATCGACGACCTGYTGGAAGACCTGGAGCGCGCGCTGGCCGCGGCCTGAGGGGTGGCGGGGTAGCGCAGTAGCTGGCGTCGCAACGCGGCGCTCGCAACAAGAAGGGCCGGTGGCACATGGATGCCACCGGCCCTTCTTGTTTTCCGCCGCGCTGGCGACCGCTTAAGCCCGTTTGGCAAGCACAAATAAAAACGCCCACCAATGAGGCGGGCGCGAATCCAATTCCTTGGAGGGATTGGAGGAGACAGTTCTATCATAACCGCAATACGGGTTATCCCGCAACTACCCAATTGCCATATGCATATGCCGCCGAGCGAAACAGCCGTTAGCGTCACACGAGTGCCTGCAAACCTGCTTGCAGGCATATGCAAGTGCGTTATAAGACCATGCGTTTTTACTCGTTCCTTGAACGTATGCACTTCCCTACAATGGGCTTCCTTGCTTGCCGCCATCCCGGTAAGCCACGATGCACACAAACCACACAAACAATACGGGGAGCTTTAGATGAAACTGGGTTTCGGAATTCGACTGATTGCCGCGGTGCTCGCGCTCGGCGTGATCCAGACGGCCGGCGCGGCTGATCCGGACAAGAAGGAAATCCGCTTCGGCGCCACCGCTGGCCCCTACTCCGACCAGATCCGCTACGGCATCAAGCCCCTGCTGGAAAAAAAGGGCTACAAGGTCACTATCGTTGAGTTCAGCGACTACGTGCAGCCGAACCTGGCGCTGGCCGATGGCGCCATCGACGCCAATGCCTTCCAGCACGTGGCCTACCTGAAGAAGTTCTCCGGCGACCGCAAGCTGCAATTGTCCGACGTCATCCAGGTCCCCACCGCCCCGATCGGCATCTACAGCCGCAAGCACAAGTCGCTGACGGAAGTGAAGCCGGGCGCGTCGGTGTCGCTGCCTAACGATCCGTCCAACCTGGCACGCGCCATCGCCATGCTGCAGCAGATCGGCTGGATCACGCTCAAGGCCGGCACCGATCCGATCCGCGCCAGCGAGCGCGACATCGAAGGCAACCCGAACAAGCTCAAGCTGATCCAGCTCGAAGCCGCGCAACTGCCGCGCTCGCTCGACGACGTGGACTTCGCCTTCGTCAACGGCAACTTCGCGCTGTCCTCCGGCCTGAAGCTGACCGAAGCGCTGAGCCTGGAGAAGATTCCCGACTACTACATGAACCTGGTTGCCGTGCGCACCGCCGACACCGGCAAGCCGTTCGTCAAGGACATCCGCGAGGCTTACCAGTCGCCGGAATTCAAGGCGACCACGCAGCAACGCTTTGCCGGCTTCCTGCCGCCGGCCTACCAGCGCTGAGGCGCTCCTGCAGCGCGCCATCCGGCGCATAAGCAACTGCGGCATTCTTCGTTCCTTGCGGCATGGCTTTCGCCTACCCTCTTCCCCTTACAACTTGAAAGACAAGGGGGAGCGGCAATGACAAACGAACGCAACCAGCGGCGGCGGAGAATCGTTGTCAGCAGCATGCTGGCCGCCGGCGCGGCCTGCGCGCTTGGCACGGCGTTGCYGGCACGCGCGCAGGCGCCAAAGCACACGCTGCGCATCGGCTTCCAGAAATCGTCCACGTTGATGATCCTGCTGAAATCGCGCGAGACGCTGGAGAAGGCACTCGCACCGCTGGGCGCGTCGGTGCAATGGTATGAATTTACCTCGGGCCTGCCGCTACTGGAATCCCTCAATATCGGCAACCTCGACCTGAGCGCGGACGTGGCCGACGCGGTACCGCCCTTCGCGCTCGCGGCCGGCGCCAACCTGACCTACTACGCCATCGAGACGCCCTCGCCCGAAGCGCAGGCCATCGTGGTGCGGCAGGATTCGCCGATCAAGGAAATCGCCCAGCTCAAAGGCCAGCGCATCGCCTTTGCCAAGGGCGCGGGCGCGCACTACCTGCTGCTCGAAGCGCTGGCCAGCGCCGGGCTGTCGATCCGCGACATCGAGCCCGCCTACCTGAGCCCGGCCGACGCCCGCGCCGCCTTCGAGCGCGGCAGCGTGGCCGCCTGGGTGATCTGGGACCCGTTCCTGGCGGCAGTGCAACGCCAGGCCAACGCGCGCATCCTGCGCGATGGCAAGGGGCTCTCAAGCTACCGGCGCTTCTACCTCGCCGCCACGCCTTACGCGCAGAAGCATGCGGACGTGCTGGCCGTGGTCTATGAAGAACTGCGCCGCGCCGGCGAATGGATCAAGCAAAACCCCGCGGCCGCCGCGCAGTGGCATGCGCCGCTGATCGGCCTGGACGCGCCCACGGTGGAAGCCGCCAACCGCCGCCGGACCTACCAGGTGCAGACGGTGGATGCGGCCTCGCTCGATGAGCAGCAGCGCATCGCGGATGCCTTCACCAGCCAGAAGATCCTGCCGCGCAAGGTGGTGGTGGCTGAGTCGCCGGTGTGGCGGCGCGCTTGACCCTCGGGACCATTGGCTTGCCACCACGTTAACAGGTGGAGGTCCGTGCGCTCTGGCAGCGGAAAAGACACAGCGTTCTCACGCGCAAAACACGACCAGACAAAGACGAAAGGCCTCCACTTCGGAGGCCTTTCTTTTTTGCGCGAGGCAGGCTCCGCCCATGCCAACAGACGCACCACTTCGGTGCCAAATACGCAGAAAAAACCGAGCATCCGAATACCCGAACAACCAGATCGCGCTTTATCCGGATATCCGAATGGCGCTCTTCGCACTTTGAAAATTGGCTGCCCGGCCATCCTAAATTCGCCGCCAACAATGCCGTAAGAGCGAGCCAGGACCCTCCGCCCCCACCGCTCCGAGCGGCTATCCGCCCGACGAGCCAAACAAGAAAGATCCAACTATGCTGTCCTCCCTGCGCGCGCGCATCGTGGCCCTATCGGTGGCCATCGTCGTGGTGGCACTCATTGCCAACGCCGTTATCAATCACGTGGTGGCCAGTTCGTACAGCGACGACGCCATCGACAGCAACCTGGCCGCCGTGCAGAACGGCCACGTCGGCGCCATCGCCGACTGGGTGGCGAGCCACATGCAGATGATCGGCTCGCTGCAGGACGCGGCAACGCAGCCCGACACCAACGCCGCCATCGCCGCGCTCAAGCAGGTCGGCAGCGCCGGCGGCTTCGTCATGACCTACATCGGCTTTCCCGACAAGTCCCACCGGTTTTCCGATACCGAAGGCCTGCGGCCCGATTACGATCCCACGTCCCGTCCCTGGTACAAGCAGGCCGTGGCCGCCGGCAAGCCGGTGGTCACGCCGCCCTACGTGGCCGCCAGCAGCGGCAAGCTGGTCGTGACCTTCGCCGTGCCCATCCTGCGCGACGGCACGCTCAAAGGCGTGGTGGCCGGCGACGTGTCCATGGACAGTGTCATCGCCAACATCAAGGCCATCCACCCCACCCCTGCCRGCTTTGGCGTGCTGGCAACAAAGGACGGCAAGATCGTCGCCCACCAGGACGATAAGCTCACCCTCAAACCGCTGACCGATCTGATGCCTGCGCTTGCCGTCGACAAGCTCGCGGGGCTCGAAAGCGCCAAGGCGCCGCTGCAGGTCGATGTGGACAATGCACCCAAGCTGCTGCGGGCGCGCGGCGTGCCCGGCACGGACTGGATCGCTGTGATCGCGCTGGACAAAAGCGAGGCTACGGCGGGCATGCGCTCCATGCTGATGGCATCGGTGTTCGTGCTGATCGTGATCGCTGGCGTGGCTGCCGCCATCGTCGCCGGGGTGACAGCGGTCTCATTCCGAAGGCTGTCGGTGATTCGCGATGCCATGCGGGATATTGGCAGCGGGGATGGTGACCTGACGCGCCGCCTGCCAGCCGATGGCACCGATGAGGTGGCGCAGATTGCGCAGGCGTTCAACGCATTCGCCGAGAAGCTGGTCAGCGTGATGCGCCAGATCCGGGATGCCAGCGCGTCTGTACATGCCGCCGCTGACGAGATCGCGGCCGGAAACATCGACCTTTCGCGGCGCACTGAATCCGCCGCGGCGAGCCTGGAAGAGACGGCGGCGTCGATGGAACAGATCACCGCGACGGTGAGCCAGTCTGCCATGTCGGCCAGGCAGGCCGATGCGTCTGCGATCGCGGCCTCCCAGGTCGCTGGCAATGGCGGCGCCGCCATTGGCGAGGCCATTCAAACCATGAGCGAGATCGAGCGGGCTTCGGTCAAGGTGTCCGACATCATCGGCGTGATCGAAGGCATTGCGTTCCAGACCAACATCCTCGCGCTGAATGCTGCGGTGGAAGCAGCGCGCGCCGGTGAGCAGGGCCGTGGATTCGCCGTGGTTGCCGGTGAGGTGCGCGGGCTGGCGCAGCGCAGTTCGCAAGCCGCGAAGGAGATCAAGACACTGATAGAGACCACCGTCGACAGCGTGGTGTCCGGCTCCGGGCAGGTACGCCGCGCCGGAGACACGATGCATGCGATCGTCGGGAACGTGGACAAGGTGACCAACATCATTTCCGAGATCACGAGTGCTGCGCAGGAGCAGACCCGGGGCATCCAGGAGGTGAACCGGGCGGTTAGCCAGCTGGATCAGATGGTGCAGCAGAATGCGGCCTTGGTTGAGGAATCCACCGCGGCCGCCGAGGCGTTGCAGGGGCAGGCGGGCGCGTTGGCGGGGGTCGTGGGGCAGTTCAGGCTGGGGTGAGGTCCTGGGAGGAGCCCATGGCGGGCTCCCGCATCTCGGTGTTCCCCCTCCGCCTGAACGAGACCGCGTCTTTCAGGCGAGCCGGAAGCGCGCGGCCGGCACGCTGCGCGACAGGTTGGGCCCCAGCGCCGCGCGGGCGGCCTCGAAGGCATGCCAGTCGGCCACGTCCGGCAGCGACGGCAGCGTCACCACCTCACCCTGGTCCAGCCCGGACAGGGCCGCGTCGACCAGGTCGTCCGCGCTCATCACCCACTCCTGCGGCAGGTTGTCCACCGGCTGGCCGGCCACATCCCAGAACTCCGTACGGATCGCACCGGGCAGCACGGCCTGCACGCGCACGCCCTTGTCCGCCAGTTCATGCTGCAGCGATTGCGTAAAGGCCAGCACGAAGGCCTTCGACCCGCCGTAGACGCCGTTGAGCAATTCCGGGGCGAGCGCCACGATCGAGGCAATGTTGATGATCGTCCCCTTGCCACGCGCCACCAGGCCGTGCGCGGCGGCGTAGGTCAGCCGGGTCAGCGCGGTAACGTTGAGCGCGATCATCGCAGCCATCTTGTCGGCATCGGACTGGAGCAGCGGCCCCGCCGCGCCGATGCCCGCGTTGTTGACCAGCATGGTGATGCTGGCGTCGGTGCGCAGCAGCGTCTCCAGGCGGCGGACATCGGCATCGGCGCCAAGATCCGCGGTCACGATCTCCACGCAGCGGCCCGTCTCGCTGGTCAGGCGTTCTGCCAGCGTGGCCAGCCTGCCGCGGTTACGGGCGACCACGATCAGGTCGTAGCCGCGCCGGGCGAGCCGGTCCGCGTAGACGGCGCCGATCCCTGAGGACGCGCCGGTAATCAGGGCGGTGCCTTGGTGCGAATTGATTCCCGAGCTTGCCGAGGTTCCCGAGGTTGCTGTCGATGCGGTCATGTCCGTTCTCCGATTTCGTTGTTGCCGGCCCGTTGCCGGCCACCACGGAACGAAGATTAGGTGCATAATCCGATGGCAACAATGTCATAGATGCCACCTTTTATGCCATCGGTGGGAGTTCACCATGCTGCGTGTCGGAATCGTCCTTTACCCCGGCTTCCAGGTCATGAACCTGGGCGTCACCACTGTCCTTGAGTTCGCCAATCGCACCGCGGCCAAACCGCTCTACGCGGTCCACCTGCTGTCCGAGCAAGGCGGGYCGGTGCCGACCTCGGCAGGCTTTTGCGTCACCACGGAGGCATTCGACGACCGCGCGTTCGACACGCTGCTGGTGGTGGGCGACAACGATATCCAGCCGGCGTCGCCCGGTCTGGTCGCCTTCCTGCAAAAGGCGGCGCCCTCCACACGGCGCATCGGCGCCACCTGCACGGGCGCCTTCAACCTCGCCGAGGCTGGGCTGCTGGACGGCCGCCGGGCCACCACCCACTGGTTTTACGCGGCCCGGTTCCGGCGCACGTATCCCGCGGTCAGCGTCGAGGAAGACCGCATCTTCATCATCGACGGACCGGTCTGGACCTCCGCCGGCATGACCGCCTGCATCGACCTGGCCTTGGCGCTGGTCGAGAAAGACGCCGGCGCCGAAACCGCGCGCACTGTCGCGCGCAAGCTTGTTGTCTATCACCGCCGTGCCGGCGGGCAATCGCAGTTCTCGGCGCTGCTCGAGCTTGAGCCCAAGTCCGATCGCATCCAGGCCGCGCTCGCCTTTGCCCGTCTGAACCTGCACGCCGAATTGTCGGTCGACCAACTGGCGCAAGCGGCGCACCTCAGCCCGCGCCAGTTCAGCCGCTCCTTCCGCGAAGAAACGGGACAAACCCCGGCCAAGGCGGTGGAGCACCTGCGCATCGAGGCCGCGCGGCTGATGATGGAGTCCGGGCGGCATCCGATCGATGTGGTGGCCAAGGAGACCGGCTTTGGCGACCGCGAGCGCATGCGCCGCGCGTTCCTGCGGGCGTTCGGGCAACCGCCGCAGGCGATCCGGCGCATGGCGCGCGGGGAAGAGGAGCCGATGGCGGCTTGAGTGCTGGCGCCCCTATCGGACGGCCGCCCTTCGGCCGGGCGGAGCTTACGCCGTGATCCGCGCCTGCCCGGCCTCGCGCCGCGCCACCAGGTCCAGCGCCACGTCGACGATCATGTCTTCCTGCCCGCCCACCATGCGGCGCTGGCCTAGTTCCACCAGGATATCCACGGTCTTCAGCGCATAGCGCCCGGCGGCTGCCTCCGCGTGGCGCAGGAAGCTGGAATAGACGCCCGCATAGCCAAGCGCGAGGGTCTCGCGGTCCACGCGCACCGGGCGGTCCTGCAGCGGCCGCACGATCTCGTCGGCGGCGTCCATCAGCGTGTAGAGATCGCAGCCGTGGTTCCACCCGAGCCGGCTGGCGGCGGCGATGAACACCTCCAGCGGCGCGTTGCCGGCGCCGGCGCCCATGCCGGCCAGGCTGGCGTCGATGCGGTCGCAGCCCGCTTCCACCGCCACGATGGAATTGGCCACGCCCAGGCTCAGGTTATGGTGCGCATGCATGCCGGTCTGGGTTTCCGGCTTCAGCACGTCCTTGAAGGCGCGGAAGCGGTCGCGCACGTCGTTCATGTTGAGCGCGCCGCCGGAATCCACCACGTAGACGGTCTCGGCGCCGTAGCTTTCCATCAGCCTGGCCTGCTGCGCCAGCGCGGCGGGCGTGGTCATGTGGCTCATCATCAGGAAGCCCACCGTGTCCATGCCCAGGTTGCGCGCGTACTCGATATGCTGGCGCGAGACATCCGCCTCGGTGCAGTGCGTGGCCACGCGGACCACGCGCGCGCCAGCGTCGAACGCGGCGCGCAGGTCATGCACGGTGCCCACGCCGGGCAGCAGCAAGGTGGCTACCTTGGCATGGCGGACGGTCTCGGCCGCCGCCGCGATCCACTCAAGGTCCGTATGCGCGCCGAACCCGTAGTTGAAGCTGGAGCCGGCGAGCCCGTCGCCATGCGCGACTTCGATCGAGTCCACCTTGGCGGCATCCAGCGCCGCGGCGATGCGGCGCACGTCGTCCAGGCTGTATTGATGGCGGATGGCGTGGCTGCCGTCGCGCAGCGTGACATCCGAGATATAGAGTTTCTTCTGCGTGGCTTGCTGGGTCATGTCTTGTCTCCGTGCGCCCGCCGCTTACGCGGCCAGCCGCGTTTGCGCCAGGCGCTCGGCGCAGGCTAGCGCAGCGCTGGTCATGATGTCGAGGTTGCCGGCATAAGCCGGCAGGTAATGGGCGGCGCCTTCCACTTCGAGGAAGATCGATGTCTTTAGCCCGCTCATCCGCCCCAGCCCCGGGATGTTCAACGGCGCTGACGGATCGATGCGCTCGAACTGCACCCGCTGCTTGAGGCGGTAGCCGGGCACATAGGCCTGCACTGCCTTCGCCATGGCTTGCACGCTGGCCTCTATCGCCGCCTCGTCGGCGTCCTCGGACAGCGTGAACACCGTGTCGCGCATCATCAGCGGCGGCTCGGCCGGATTCAGCACGATGATGGCCTTGCCGCGCGCCGCGCCGCCCACGGAGCAGATCGCCTGGCTGGTGGTCTCGGTAAATTCATCGATATTGGCGCGCGTGCCCGGCCCGGCGGACTTGCTGGAGATCGAGGCCACGATCTCCGCGTAATGCACCTCGGCCACGCGAGACACCGCCGCCACCATCGGGATGGTGGCCTGGCCGCCGCAGGTCACCATGTTGATATTGCTGGCACCGAGCTGCTGGTCCAGGTTGACCACCGGCACCACGTACGGCCCGATCGCGGCCGGGGTCAGGTCGATTACCTGGATGCCGTGCTGCTGCAGGATCTTGTTGTGATGCGCGTGGGCGCCGGCCGAGGTGGCGTCGAAGGCGATGCGGATATCGCCAAAGCCGGCCATCCTCACCAGGCCTTCGATGCCCTCGGCCGTGGTGGGCACGCCCAGCCGCGCGGCCCGGGCCAGGCCGTCGGAGGTGGCGTCGATGCCGACCATCGCGCCCATCTCCAGATGCCGGCCGTGGCGCATTACCTTGATCATCAGGTCGGTGCCGATATTGCCCGAGCCGATGATGGCTACCTTGTGCTTGCCGGGCGGATGGCTGCCGCCGGCGCCTGCTTTCATGTCCATGTTGTCTCCGTGCCCGGGCGGTCCAGGTCCAGTGCCGCCAGGCATTCCGTATGCCGCTCCCTCAGCGGCCGAGTTCCTTCGCTGTCTTGCCCGCGATGCCAAACTGCGTCTTGGGCACCTCGGTAATCATCACGCGCACGCTCTCGATCGGCGCGCCGATCGATTCCACGGCGGCGTCCGTCAGCGCGCTGATCAGGCGAGCCTTTTGTTCTTCGGTCCGGCCTTCGATCAGAAACACTTGCATGATGGGCATGGCTTTTCTCCTGCGGGATGGGTTGAGTCGGTGGCATCGTACCGCGCCACCAGCACGCTCGCCGGGCGCATCAAACGAAGCATCAAACGAAGCGCATCGATACGGTGCCGAGATGCTGGTAGCGCACCGTGATGCTATCGCCGGCTGCTACCGCAATGGCCTCGGTCACGCCGCCGGTCATGATGAAAGTGCCCGCCGGCAGCTCGCGCCCACGCGCGCCAAGCATGTTCGCCAGCATGGCCACGCTGCTAGCCGGGTGGCCGAGCACGGCGGCGCCGGCGGCGGTGGCGACCACCTCACCGTTCTTCTCCAGCACCACGCCGAGGTTCTTCAGGTCGATCCCCTCGGCGCTGCGATGCGTGCCGCCAACGACAAAGCGTGCCGACGACGTGTTGTCGGCGATCACGCTCTTGAGGTCGAAGCGGAAGTGTTCATAGCGCGAGTCGATCACCTCCACCGCCGGCAGCACGAAATCGGTGGCGGCCAGCACGTCGCCGATATGGCAGCCCGGTCCCTTGAGCGGATGCTTGAGCACGAAGGCGATCTCGGCCTCCACCTTGGGATGGATCAGCGATGCGGTATCGATGGTGCCACCGTCCATGCAGGCGCCGTAGTCGGTCAGGAAGCCATAGACCGGATCGGTCACGCCCATCTGGCGCATCTTGGCGAACGAGGTCAGCCCCATTTTCAGGCCGGCGATGCGGGTGCCGCGCGCTTCCTTGCGCGCCCGGATCGCGTCCTGGATGGCGTAGGCGTCATCCCAGTCCATATCGGGGTGGGTGTCGGTAATCTTGCGCACCGGCTCGCGCCTGAGCTCGGCGTTTTCCAGGTGCTCGGCGAGTTGCCGGATGGTGTCTTGGGTGAGGTTCATGGCGTTGTCCTGGGCTGCTATGTGGAATCCGATCAAACGAAGCGCACGCCGGCGGAGCCGATGCCGCCCAGGCTGATGCGAAGCTGGTCGCCGGCCTGGACAGGCACCATCGCGGCCAGCGAGCCTGACAGGATCACCTCACCCTTCTTCAGCCCGATGCCGAGACGCCCCAGCGTATTGGCCAGCCACGCCACGGCGTTGGCCGGGTGGCCGAGCGCGGCGGCGCCCGCGCCGGTGGCGACGATCTCGCCGTTCTTCTCCAGCGTCATGCCAACGGTGCCGAGGTCAAGGCCGCGCGGGTCCACCGCGGCGTCGCCCAGCACGAACACACCGGACGATGCGTTGTCCGCCACGGTGTCCTGGATCCGGATCTTCCAGTCGCGGATGCGCGAGTCGACGATCTCGAAGCACGGCAGCACGTAGGCGGTGGCGCGCAGCACATCGGCATTGGTCATGCCCGGGCCTTCCAGGTCTTCCTTGAGCACGAAGGCGATTTCCCCTTCGGCCTTGGGCGCGATCAGCGTATCGGCGGCAATGGCAGCACCATCGCCATGGACCATGCCGGACAGCAGGTGGCCAAAATCCGGCTGGCGCACGTCGAGCATGTCCATCACCACCCGGCTGGTCACGCCGATCTTCTTGCCGATCACGCGCTCGCCGGCGTCCAGGCGGTGCTGCACCATGGCCAGCTGGATGCGGTAGGCATCGTCGATGGACAGTTCGGGGTAGCGCTCGGTCAGCGGGGCGATGGCCCGGCGTTTATCCAGTGCCTGATGCAGGCTCGCGCCGATCTCGAGAATGTCTTCGGGTCTCATGGCCTGCCTCACAGTTTCACGCACACGTTGCGCAACTCGGTATAGAACTCCAGCGAATGCACCCCGCCCTCGCGGCCGATGCCGGATTGCTTGGCGCCGCCGAAGGCGGTGCGCAGGTCGCGCAGGAACCACGCGTTGATCCAGCAGATGCCCACCTCCAGCGCGCTGCCCATGCGGTGCGCGGTGCCCAGGTCGGACGTCCATACGGTGGCGGCCAGCCCGTAAGGCGTGTCGTTGGCCAGGCGGATGGCGTCTTCCTCGGTATCGAACGGCGCGATGTGGCAGCAGGGGCCGAAGATCTCCTCGCGGATCACCGCCGAGTCCTCCGGCAGGCCGGTCCAGATGGTGGGATGCACCCAGGCGCCTTCGGCCAGCGCACCGGGCATCTCGGGCACACCGCCGCCGGTGACCACGGTAGCGCCCGCATCCGCCGCCTTGCGGTAGTAGGACAGCACCTTGTCGCGGTGCTCCAGCGACACCAGCGGGCCCATGTTGACACCCTCATCGTTCGGCCGGCCGATGCGCAAGCCCTCGGCCCTGGCCTTGAGCGCCGCGACGAAGCGCGCGAAGATGGGCCGCTGCACGTAGACGCGCTCCGTGCCCAGGCAGACCTGGCCGCTGTTCTCGAAGGCCGAGCGGGTGATGCCGGCCACCGCCTTGTCGAAATCCGCGTCGGCGAACACGATGCCGGCATTCTTGCCGCCCAGCTCGAACGAAACCGGGCGCACGCCATTGGCAGCCGCCTTCATGATGGCCTCGCCAGTACGCGTCTCGCCGGTGAAGGTGATGCCGTTCACATCCGGGTGCGCGGTCAGGAAGGCGCCGGCGGAATCCGGGCCAAAGCCGTGCACCACGTTATAGACGCCCGGCGGCACGCCGGCCTCGTTCATGACCTCCCCGAGCAGCGTGGCGGTTGCAGGCGTTTCCTCCGATGGCTTGACCACTACCGTGTTGCCGCACGCCAGCGCGGGGCCGACCTTCCAGGTCATCAGCAGCAGCGGCAGGTTCCACGGGCACACTACGCCGATCACACCGCGCGGCGAGCGCACCGCGTAGTTGATGGCCTCGCCGCCATCCGGCGTGGCCATGGCGAAGCTCTCGGCCGGCACGTTCTTGATCAGGTCGGCGAACACCTTGAAATTGGCGGCGCCGCGCGGGATGTCGATATGGCTGGCAAGCGAGTGCGGTTTGCCGGTGTCGGCGATCTCCGCTTGCAGGAAGTCATCGAAGCGGCGGTTGATGCCGTCGGCCACCGCATGCAGCAGCTCCACGCGTTGCGCCACGGTCATCTGGCCCCACGGGCCTTTCAGCGCTTGCTTTGCCGCTGCGACGGCGGCATCGACCTCGGGCTTCCCGGCTTCGTGCACTCGGGCGATCAGGCTGTTGTCGACCGGGTTGCGGTCGTCGAACTGGCGATGGGTGGCCACCCATTCGCCGTTGATGAAGTTCTTGAACTCTTTCATGTTGTCTCGCTTGGTGCGGCGGGGTGCGCCGCTTTGCCTTGCTGTCTTTCGCCTTGCTACGCCTCTGCCGTGCTTTGCTCCCCTCTCCCGCAAGCGGGAGAGGGGAGCAAACACGTGGCGCCTGACGTCTCGTTTCACCACGCCTCTGCCCCGCCTTGCTCCGCTGGGAGAGGGGGGCAAGCATCTGGCATCGGAGAAGTCGTCGCGCCGGGGATCAGGTCAGTACATTCAGGAACGCATCGTTCAGCTTGCGGTCGTGATAGAAGATCGCGCGGCCCAGTTCGTTGTCGGTCCACGTGATGGTCGGCTTGTCGGGATAGTGGATATAACCGCCAGAGAAGACCTCATTCCGGTTGCCCGAAGGATCGAAGAAATAGATCGTCGCGCCGCGGGTAATGCCATGGCGCGTCGGCCCGATATCGAGCGACACGTCCTTCTTGGAAATAATGTCGGCGGCCTTCAGCACTTCGCCCCAGTTGTCCAGGTTGAACGAGGCGTGATGGAACTTGTTCTTCTCCGCATGCCGGATGAAGGCGATGTCATGCGCCTTGTTGGAGCACGTCAGGAAGGCGCCGATCATCATCTTGTCAGGGCCGGCGACCACTTCCTCGGCCAGCGTGAAGCCGAGCACGTCGCGGAACAGCTTGACCGTGCCATCCAGGTCGTCGCCATAGAGCAGGCAATGATCGAAGCGGCTGGGCGCCATGCCGCGCAGGTCGTCCGGCCACGGGTCGGGATTGCTGTCGCCGGTCAGGCAGCCCAGCTTGTCCTTGTCGGCGAAGAGTTCGATGRCATGTCCCGTGGGAATGGTGAAGCGAAAGCGCACGCCGGTACGCGGATGCTCGCCGGCGGGAATCCACTGGAAGTCCGACGCGAGTCCGGACTGCTCCACTTCCTGTGCAAGCCGCTCCAGCGTGCGGCTGCTATCCACGCGAAAGCCCATGTAGTCCATGCCCGGGCTGTCGGCCTCGCGCAGGACCACGCTGTGGTGATCGTGCTCGTCCCAGGCCTTCAGGTAGACGCGGCCCTTGTCGTCGCGCGCGGTTTCGATCAGTCCGAGTACCTCGGTGTAGTGCTTGAGCGCCGGTTCGAGTTCCAGCACGCGCAGTGCCACGTGCCCCGGGCGCAATACGCCTGTCAATGCCATGACTGTCTCCTTGATGATGGGGTTATTGGTCCAGCTTTTATTGCTGCGTTCATTGCTGCGTTCATTGCCGCATCTATGGCTGCTTGTTCAACTGCTCCTGCGCTGCGTCCTGCCGCGCCCGCTGCTTGTCCAGGCAGCGCTGCAGCAATGCCACCGGCTGCAGGCGGATATCGCTGTCGGGGAAGGCCTTGCAGGCGAGCACAAACCCACTCCCCTCCTCCGCCTCCGACAGGCAGGCGCGGCTCATCTTGCCGGTACGGTAGCGGCCAGCCTCGATGCGCACCTTGCACACCCCGCAGCCACCGCCCCGGCAGCCCGCGGGAATGCCACGCTTGCCCAGGGCTTCCATGGCGCGCAGCAGGTTCTGCTCCGGCGCGCAGGGGTAGCACTGGCCGCTTCCCGCAATCTCGACGGTATGCATGCCGCGCCCTCCATCAGATCTTGAACAGCGGGCTGCGCGCGCTGTTCTGTGCGTCGCCGGCCGAGATGAACTTCTCGGTGTGGATGTCCTCCTCGAACAGCCGGCCCTGCATCAACGTACGGATGCAGGCTTCGATCATCGGCGGTGGGCCGCACAGGTAGGCCTTGTGGCCACGGAAGTCGGCGGTAGCGCCATTGGCGTAAAGGCCGTGCAGGACGTCATGCACATAGCCGCGCGCGCCATCCCAGCCACTGTCCGCCGGTTCGTCGGAGAGCGCGGGCACATAGCGGAAGTTGGGATGCGCGCCGGCCAGTGCACGGAACGCCTCGTCGTAGTACAGCTCCGTGCGGTTGCGCGCGCCCTGCACCAGCGTGATCGGCAGGGTCTCGCCGGCGGCCAGCATGTCCAGGATCATGGCGCGCGGGCTGGACAAGCCCGAGCCGCCCGCCAGGAACAGCATGGGCTTTTGCGCCGACTTGCGCACGAAGAAGCGGCCGTAAGGCGCGGAAAATCCGAGTTCATCACCCACCGACAACCGATCGTGCAGGTAGCTGGTGGCCTGCCCGCCTTCCACCCGCCGCACATGCAGCTCCACCAGGTCGTCGCCGGGACGGTTAGCCAGCGAGAACGCACGCGGCTGGTCGCAGCCCGGCACGCGCAGGTTGAGGTACTGGCCGGCCTGGAAAGCTGCCGCGGCGCCCCCCTTCACGCGCAGCCAGATGCCGCGGATGGTGGGGGTCAGCGCGCGGGCCTCCACCACCTCGGCACGATAGTCGGCCAGCGGCAAGCCGAGCGAGTCGGCGTCTTCCTCGATATCGGCCTCGATCACCATGTCGGACTGCGCGGTGGCGCAGCAGGCCAGGCACTGCCCGCTGTCACGCTCGAAATCCATCAGCGCGAAGCTGGAGGCCTCTCCATGCTCGAACTCGCCCTGCACCACCTGCACCTTGCAGGTGGCGCACAGCCCGTGGCAGCAGGCGTGCGGCAGCCACACGCCGTTGCGCAGGCAGGCATCCAGCACGGTCTGGCCCGGTGCGATGGGAATGGTCTGCCCGATCGGTTCAATGGTCAGGGAATACATCTTGTGTCTCCTGCCTTAGCTGCCACTGCCGCCAATGCCATCCAGCCCCGGCGTGCGGAACCGGATCACCGCCTTGTGGCCCAGGCCGTTCTCTTCCAGCGTGCGGTCGAGGCCTGGCTGCCAGGGCTCGCTGCCGCGCAGCCATTCCACGCGGCGCCAGTCGATGCGGGCAAAGTCGGGGTGATAGCCGTAGACGCCCGGCAGCACGGTCTCCACGACATCGCGCAGGCGCATCGACGGCGGCAAGGGAAGGCAATGCGGCGCACAGAACAGCAGGTGGCGGTCCCAGCCGATATAGAGCAGGCGGTTGCCGTGGAACACCGCTTCGCGGTCGGCGGGCTCGAACGCGTAGGGGCCAATGGATACGACGGACATGGTGGTCTCCTTATCTCTTGTATGCCGGCTGCTCAGGCAGCCGTGCCCGGCACGCCTTTCCAGGCGTTCCAGTTCTTCTGATCCTGCGAACCTTCGAAATCCAGGTTGTCGGCGCCAGGGTTGATGCGGTACCACTTGAGCACGTCGTCCAGCGATCCACCGCCGCAGTTGCCCTGGTAGATCTGGTGCACAGGCAACCAGGCCTGCGCGTACTTCTGCGGCTCGCCGTCGAAGATGTCCTTGCAGCCGTCCGAGCAGAAGTGGAACCGCATGCCGTGGTAGCTGCTCTCCCGGTAGCAGGTCTGGGTGGGGTCGTCCGGCTCCGAGAACACCATCGGGATCTGGCAGGTCTGGCACAGCATCGGCAGCGTGGCGTTGTAAAAGCGCTCCCCTTGCTGCTGGCGTTCCTGCCAGTAATCGAGGCGCGGCTTGTAGTAACGCGCGAAGGTGTCGGGATATTTCTCCGTCAGCCATGCCATTTCGTCCTGCTTGGGCACCCAGGTATGGAAGCCGGCCGCGGCGGCGTAGTTGTAGAAGGTGCCCCAGGCCTCGTGGGTGATGCGGTCCTTGGTCTTGGTGGCCACCTCGTGGTACTTGGGCATGCGCAGGCCGTAGCGCTCCAGGTCCTTGAACAGCGCACCGCCGGCCTGCTCGAAGTACATCTCCCAGGCTTCCGCCCACGACATCACGCGCTTGGGCAGCATGTAGTCCATCATCATGCCGACCAGCGTGAGCAGGCGAAAGCCGCGCCAGAACCATTTGTCCAGCCACTTCTGCAGGATGGGGATATTGTCCGGGTCCTGCTGGCACAGGAACTTCACCACTTCCAGGCCCAGCGTCATATGGCGCGATTCGTCGGACTGTGCCGAGAAGCCGAAGGTCACCGTGGCCATGTCGCCGTTGTAGGCCGCACCCGACATGAAGGGCATGAACAGCAGGTTGGTCAGCACATACTCGAAGGAGAACGAAATCGCGGTGATGAACTCGAACGGCCCCGCGCTCATGGCGTCTTCGAAGTAGGACTTGGGCACGGACAGGTACCAGACCCGGTCATGCATGTGCTGCCATTCGCCGAAGCCGTTGAAGTACTTGTTGTAGACCGACAGCGTGTGCATCTGGGTCTGCGCGTGGCGCAGCTCGTCGATCGACTGCATCTGCGCCGCCACCCGCGCGCCGGCGCCGCGAAAGTGCCGCCCGAGGTGGGCATAGCCACGGTGCGCCGCGTACTCCAGCGGCGTTACGCCGGTCAGGAACAGGCGCAGCGCGTTCAGGTAGCGCGGGTCCGAGACGTTGAGGTGGCCGTTGTTCTGCACGAACGAATCGATGATCGCGTACAGCTTGCGCTCTTTCTCCGACTGGTACTTCCAGTAGGCGTCCATGGTCATGCGGAACGGGTCTTCCCATTTGTCCCAGTCATGGATCTTGATGCCTTCGTACTTGTCGTAGGGAAAGACCTTGTCCATCGGCTCGTAGGTGGTTTCCCAGCCGAGGTCGCGCGTCATCGTCGCGTATTTTTCCCGCAGGTTCAGCTTCTTGCGTGCGTCCATGATGTTCTGTCTCCGTTTGTCTTTGCTGTGGGCGGGCCACTTCAGGCGTTCCAGTGCAGGGTGAAGGCGTCGTCGTCTTCGTCGATGTTTCCCGACAGCGAAATCAGGTTCAGGTGGATCTCCTGCAGGTCCCATTCGCGGCCGAGTTTTTCCGACACCAGTTCGCGCACGATGGTCAGATGGCCCGGCGCATCGATCTTCACCATCGCGGGAAACTGCGACACCACGGCGTGCGGGTTGGCCTCGGTGATGGCGTCGATGATGGGGCGGGTGTCGTCATTACTTTGCAGCGCGATATAAACGTTGGCGGTCATGGCGGGCTCCTCAGGCGGCAAGGCCAAGCTTGTTAAGACGCACGTCGAACTGCTCCACGCACAGCGCCACCACCCGCTCGCCGCCCTCGCCCAGCAAGGTGTCAGCCACCGGCACCAACGCTTCGGCCGCTTGCGCGCGTGCGGCGCGGGCCCAGCCGGACAGCAGCACGCGATTGGCGTCGGATTCGGCCGCTGCGGTCTGCACCACCGAGTCGACCCAGCGTGCGTGTTCTTCGCGCCAGTCGTTCATGAACTCGGTCAGCACCGCCAGCCCGGTGCCGCAGGCGCGGACGATGGCGGCGTCGGCGTGCTGGTACACCATCGGGTAAAGCAGGCCGTCGAGCACCAGGTTCTGGGTGACGAAGGTCTCGAACCAGTCCTCGATCACGAAGCTGCGCTCGATCAGCCGGCGCATCGGCTGCCACGCGGCGCTCTCCATCCAGGCCACCTTGGCGCGCTCCAGCGCCACGCCGGTGTTGCCGTCCAGCAGCATGCCGATGCGCGACAGGTACTGGGCAATGCCGAGGCGATCCATCGCACAGTAGGTGCAGGCCTGGGTGATGGCCGTGCCCCAGCCATAGTCGGCGCAATAGAAGTTGTTCATGTTGGCGCCCCACTCCACGTGGCGCAGCGGCAGCAAGCCGTCTGCCAGGCGGTCCTGCCATTCGGCGGGCAGTGCCTGCAGCAGCCCGCGCTTTTCCACGAAGGCGAAGCTCTTCTCGGTGGCGTCCTGCTGGCGGCCGCGCGCCGTCACGTAGGCGCCGTAGAAGTACTGACGCGGGTCCTTGAGCGCGTACCAGTCCGCCATCACGATCGCGGTACGGCGCTTGTCGTAGATCTCGTGTTGCGAGTCCCAGGTCGGGCGGTAGTGGAAATTGACTTCCGACTGCACGTCGTAGGTGGCCTCCTGGTAGCGCGAGGCGGGCTTGTCGCCAAAGCGGCGCGCCACATGGCCGTAGGTCTGGCGCAGCGGCTGGATCTGCTGGGTCTTGATATCGACTTGCATCGCTTGGTCTCCTGGGTCTTGCTGTTTTTATGGGGGTGGTTCGGTGCGTGGGGGCCGGCCGTGCTCAGTCGTCCCGATCGGGCGCCGGGAGCTCCGGCGGCAGGAAGCGCACGTGGTTGACGCTGCAGAAGGCTTCGAACATCGGCTCGGGCATGATCAGCTCGACATTGAGCTCGGGGTCCGCCACGCTGAACGCGAACTGCACGAAGCCCTCTGGCGTGCGGCCGTCAATGCGCACGAACCGGGGCGAGGCTTCAAACAAGGGGACCGACTGGTTGATCATGGCGCTGCTCCTTCGCGTGGGCTGTATGGCCTCTATTGCGAAGAGCGTGCCAGCTGACGCAAACGACGGCGCCACAAGGCGCGTCGGGATTCGGGCCGCGCTGGATTTGGCGTTTACCCTGAATTGCGCATGCGCCGCGGCTCAATCAATTGATGAAGTGCAAGGTGGGATTTGACCAAATGATGAAATGCCGCGCTGGGTGGTGGTTTGCGGGGAGCTTATTGCCTTTGCGCAAGGCTGCGGCGCTGCAACAGGGAAGGGGGCGGGGGGAGGTTAGAGGTAGGAGGGGGAAGGGATTGCTGGCGCATGCGGCGCAACAAGTGGGGGGGTTACTTGATTGGGGTGGGGATTGGTAATTGCATCAAATGATTAAATGGGATTTGGGTGGTGGATGGTGGGTGGCGCTGATTGTTTGAACGGTGTTGGCGTTTGCACCCAAGGTGGCCGTACGACGTTGCTCTGCTGGGTTGGTCGCTGTTTCTTTGTACGGCGTTGGTTTTTGCACCCAAGTGCCATACGACATCCCCCTGCGGGGGCTGCCGGTCACTCTTCTTTGCGTCGGCAAAGAAGACTAACGAGAAGAAAGCCGACCCTGCCGGGCGCAGAGCAATAAGGCTATTTGGGCCTCGGTGGTTGCGTCGTACGGCCCCGAGTGTTGGCTGGCATCTGCCGGTACCGGCTTGAAGGGCCACGAACCTGCCAGCTTCCGGGATGCGTGGTGAGCCCCCCGGTAGCGGACATCACTTGCTTCAAGCCGTCTGTCGCTCGTGGCGTGGCCGGCCACGAAGTTGCAAGCGCACCGGTTCCGTCGTGGGCGCGGTGGCACCGGGTTGACTTGCCCGAGACMTTGACCACCGCGCCCGCCCCACCACGAAACCATTGGCAGGCGATGTGTCGTGGTGCTTCGCGCCGGTAACGGCAGATTGGCGAAAGGGCAAGGATACCGCTACCGGGGGCCGCACTACGAATCCCGGAAACCGGCAGCGTCGTGGCCCTTCAAGCCGGTACCGGCAGATGCCAGCAGAACTGTGGCCGTACGAAGAAACCAGTATCCCTAGCACCCGCGATTGCTCTGCACCCGGCAGGGTCGGCTTTCTTCTCGTTAGTCTTCTTTGCCGACGCAAAGAAGAGTGACCGGCAGCCCCCGCAGGGGGATGT